>JBDTBI010000251.1:0-3964 GCA_039924215.1 Acidobacteriaceae bacterium | reverse complement strand
TTCACAGTTACCGTTCTTATGTGTGCTGGAAATGCCGGAACAGGCCTTTTCTGGCGCTGGATTTCGTTTTCCTCAAAGGGTCGAATATCATGCGAACAAGTCGAATCACTCGCGGGATTCGCGCTGGAATCGACCGGATCAGCCCGCCGCGCCGGGGTGGAAACTCGGTAAGCCGTGAAAGGACGAAGTAAATATGAACGACAAGAAGCAGCTCAAACTGAAACCGCGTGAGGCATGCCGCTGGGATCTGATCAGCCTGGGAGAAGTGATGTTGCGGCTCGATCCGGGGGATGAGCGGGTTGCAACGACAAGGCAATTTCGCGCCTGGGAGGGAGGCGGTGAATACAACGTCGCCCGCGGCCTGCGGCGCTGCTTCAATCTTCGCACTGCCGTCGTAACCGCGCTGGCCGACAATCCAGTGGGCCGGCTGGTTGAAGATCTAATGTTACAGGGCGGTGTCGATCTCTCGCATCTGCTGTGGATGCCGTTCGATGGCGTCGGTCGTACCGTGCGCAATGGGCTGAATTTCACCGAGCGTGGCTTTGGTGTGCGAGCGGCACTCGGATGCTCCGATCGCGGAAACACAGCCGTTTCGCAACTCAAGCCGGGAATGATCGACTGGGATGAAATTTTTGGTCGCGAAGGAGCGCGCTGGCTGCATACCGGCGGCATCTTCTGCGCGCTGTCAGAAACCGCTCCGTTGGTGGCGCGCGAGGCCATGCAAGCCGCACGCAGGCACGGCACGGTCATTTCCTATGACCTGAATTATCGCGATTCGCTATGGAAATCGATCGGCGGCAAAAAACGCGCTTGTGAAGTCAACAGGGAACTGGCTGGCCTGGTCGACGTGATGCTGGGGAATGAAGAGGATTTCTCCGCCGCACTGGGATTTGAAATTAAAGGCGTCGACGATAATCTTGCTGACCTCGATACGGCGCAGTTTCGCGCCATGATTCACAATGCTGTTGCCGAGTACCCCAACTTTCGCGTGGTGGGAACCACCCTGCGCCACGCCAAAACCGCGACACGCAACGACTGGGGTGCGATCTGTTATTGTGATGGCGAATTCTACGAAGCGCGGCCCATGCCCGATCTGGAAGTTTTTGATCGTGTCGGCGGCGGCGATTCGTTCGCATCCGGGTTAATTTATGGGCTGCTGAGCGGTAAGGGCCCACAGTGGGCTGTCGATTGCGGTTGCGCCCATGGAGCGCTGGCGATGACAACTCCCGGTGACACCACCATGGCCACTTTGAATGAGGTTGAGCGATTGATGCGTGGCGCCAGCGCGCGGGTCGTTCGCTAATTCGGTTGTACAGGAACGAATCGTCGTATCGCCGCACAGCAGGATGCGTGCGAGTGAAGGTCAACCAAGGAGAACCACGATGGAAAAAAGTAAAATCATGCAGCACATGCACGAACTCGGTTTGGTCCCAGTCCTTCGCGCCTCATCCGCGGAGGAGGCGATCCAGATTGCCGACGCGATCCTGGCGGGGGGCGTCAATGTATTGGAAGTGACCATGACTGTACCCGGTGCGATTCGGGTCATCGAGCAGATGGCGAACCATCACGGCGACAAGTTGCTGATCGGCGCTGGCACCGTCCTCGATGCGGAAACCGCACGCAATTGCATGTTAGCTGGGGCGCAGTTCATCGTCAGTCCGGCGCTCGATGTGCGAACGATTGAGCTGTGCCGTCGCTACAGCGTTCCGGTCATGCCGGGCGCTTTGACGCCAACGGAAATCCTTACCGCCTGGCAGGCAGGCGCGGACGTGGTAAAGGTGTTTCCGTGCAGCGCGCTTGGCGGAGCGAAATACCTGAAGGCCGTGCACGGTCCGTTGCCGCAGATTCAACTGATCCCCACTGGGGGTGTTTCACTCAGCACTGCGGAGGAGTTTCTTGCGGCGGGCGCATTTGCGCTTGGCGTTGGCAGCGATCTGGCGGATGCGAAGGCTGTTCGGGAGGGGCGGATCCACACCATTACAGAAAACGCACGGAAATACATTGGCATCGTGAAAAAGTTTCGCGGTGCGAACTAGCCGTAGCTCAGCCACACCTTACCTCAACCACAGTTGACCAATATGAAGTCTCCAATGGCTCAAGCGACGGAAGAACTTCGAGACGTTTGGCCGGGGCTCGCCCATGGCGAACGGTTGCAGCGGTTTCGTCAGCTTCACACAGCGGAGAAGGCAGATTTTTTCCTTGAGCTGAGCGCTCGTGATCAAAGCGACTTACTTCTGAGCTTGCCGGAAGACCAGCGTCGGGTCTGGATGCGTCTGACAGCCCCGGATGACGCCGCGGATTTGATTCAGGAAGCCGGCCCCGAGTACCGCGATGATCTGTTGGCTCTGCTCGACGATCCTACCCGGAAAGAGATCACAGCTTTACTCGCTTACAAGGAGGATGAGGCCGGTGGTCTGATGAGCCCACGCTTTGCGCGACTACGGCCGGAGTCAACCGTTGAAGAAGCAATTTCCTACCTGCGCAGGGAGGCCGCGGGGGTCGAGACCATCTATTACGCCTATGTCCTGGACCGGGATCAGCATTTATTGGGGGTAATTTCCGTAAGGGAACTGTTCTCCGCCAACCCGAGTAAGTTGATCAGAGAAATCATGCACACCGATTGGATCTCCGTGCCGGAGGAGACGGACCAGAAGCAGGTCGCAGCAGTCATGCGAGGTTCCAGGCTGCTTGCGGTTCCGGTACTCGACAAAAATGCCCGCATGGTGGGTATTGTCACGGTGGATGACATCGTGGATGTGGTCGAAGAAGAGAGCAGCCGCAACATCCAGAATGTAGGCGGTACGACGGCGCTGGATGGACCGTATCTGCACGCCCCATTTTTTGAGCTGGTACGAAAGCGCGCCGGATGGCTGATGATTCTATTCATTGGCGAAATGTTTACCGCGACTGCCATGGGCTTTTTTCAAAAAGAGATTGAATCGGCTGTCGTCCTCGCCCTGTTCTTGCCGCTGATTATCAGCAGCGGAGGAAATTCCGGATCGCAGGCGACCACCCTTGTGATACAAGCCATGGCGGTGGGCGACGTGCGGCTGCGCGATTGGTTCCGGGTGATCCGTCGCGAGTTGTTTGTAGGCCTGGCATTGGGCGTTATCCTTGGCGTGATCGGACTAGTACGTATTTTTGCCTGGCAGATGCTCTTCCAGTACTACGGCGCCCAGACATTTTTGCTCTCATTGACGATCCTGTGCAGCCTGATCGGCGTGGTCGCCTTCGGTTCTATCACTGGGGCAACGCTGCCATTCATCCTGCGCCGACTCGGCCTGAACCCGGCCAGCGCGTCTGCTCCGTTTGTGGCAACGCTAGTCGACGTTACCGGGCTCATCATTTATTTTTCCATCGCGCGGGTTATCCTCCTTCGGCCACATTGACTGTGTCAGTATGAAAGCGATCCGTTCCGCGCGCAATTGTCGCTACCAGCCGCGGCCATCCGGCGCAGTATCAATAAGTTACGTTGCGTCACGCTGATCGACATCAAGCGGGCCAAAAACACGCGCGTCAGGAATCTGACGTTGGCCGATATTCAAGACAAGCTGGGAACGCCTGCGGAGATTGCAAAAAAGTTGGTCGATCGGCTGCGAAATGAGGCTCGCGTGATTTAATAATGTTGCGAGGATTGTGGACAGGAAAGAAGTTCTGAATCCGCATCTCAAAAGTATTGCAAGGAGAACCGAAACGATGCCGAATATGCTGTTGCCTCCTGAAGAACGCAACCTGACGCCGGATCAGGTCGTAGCACTTGACCAGCGTCGTTTTCGTGGCTTGATGCTGCAAACGATGGGCGGCATTCTATCGATCATGGCGATTTTGCTGACCGTCTGGGCGGGCCAGGATTTTACCTATGATCCAGGCTGGATTCATCCCATGGGTTATTACATGATCGTTGCTGGAATCCTCGCCATCGTGTGTATCATCTGGGGAACCAAACTCCGCAAGGGCACGCCTG
>JBDTBI010000250.1:0-3045 GCA_039924215.1 Acidobacteriaceae bacterium | reverse complement strand
GCGGTCATTTCCAGGGCCTCGGCGAGATGGAGGACGGGTGTCCACGACAACTCCATCACCGCCTTGGAGCAATCCAGCCGGAGCATCGGCGTTTCCTGCGGATAGTGGTTGTCTTGCACGTCCCATTTGGCTCCGGGGCCCCATGCTGTCGCAAGTGTTTCGGTGATCCACTGCACGGGCCGCACGTCTGCCGGGTCGGGCCCAAAGTTCCATGCGCCGGCATATCGGCCGGCATCTTCATACAAGCCCTGCGCCAGCATCAGGTAGCCGCGTAAGGCTTCCAGCACATACTGCCAGGGCCGTTTTGCGTGCGGGTTGCGCAGGACAACCGGTTTGCCCGCTGCAAAGCTCCGCATCATGTCCGGAACCAGCCTGTCCGTGCCCCAGTCGCCGCCACCGATCATGTTTCCGGCCCGCGCCGAAGCCACGCCGACGGAATTGCCATCGCGGTTCCCGGCAAAAAAGGAATCACGAAACGAGCGGGCAACCATCTCCATGCAGGTCTTGCTGCTGCTGTATGGGTCGCTCCCGCCCAATGGATCAATTTCCCGATAAGCCCAGTCCCACTCTTTGTTTTCGTAGCATTTGTCGGTTGTCACCACAACCACGGCGCGCACGGAGGCGCAGGAGCGGACGGCTTCCAGCAGGGTCGCTGTCCCGATGACATTGGTCTTGTAGGTCCCGATAGGGTCCTGGAACGCACGCCGTACGAACGGCTGCGCGGCCATATGGAGAACAATTTCAGGCTGGGCTCGGTCCAGGGACTGACGCAGCTTATGAAAATCGCAAATGTCTCCTTGAAACGACTCCATGCGGACTGCAAGCTTTGCTTCCCCGGATGAAGCGGGAGCGGAGGTGGAGTAGCCGAACACCTCCGCTCCCATCGATTGCAGCCATATCGACAGCCAGACTCCTTTGAACCCGGTGTGTCCGGTGATGAAGACTCGTTTGTGATTCCAAAATGTATCGGCCACAGCCGCCATGTTGCAATGCCTTTCCATCCCCAGACTTGGAGCGTCGACTTGTCAAGCAGTCTATCCCTACGGAGACACGGCGTGTGTCGCGAAGGAGCAATTTTATTGCGCCGTCCTAACCTTGCAGGGCAGCGCACGGAATGTACCGGTCGATTTATTTTACGGGTGCAGCAAAGGGGCGGGGAAGAGTTCCGCCCGGGATTCGAAACCTATCAACGCGCTTCCAGTGCGCGAATCACTGCCAGCGCGTTTGTTAGCGCGGCTCCGCCAACCCTTTTCTCGAATCCTCGCTGCATCTTGTCGAACGCTGCAATCACGCGCAGCGCGCACTTCTTGCCCGGCGGTTTCAGCGTCAGCAGATATCCACGGGCGTCGGACGGATCGATCTTTCGTTGCAAAAAGCCTTTCGCTTCCAGCGAAGATACGGCATGGCTGACGTTCCCGCGCGTCGTGGCAAATGTCTCCGCCAGATGGGACGGCTTAACGGGCTGCGGCGCTTCAAAGAAGATGGCCGCCAGGACCAGACCCTCCATAAATCCAAGGTCGTCCGAGGCGAAGGCTTCCGCCGCAACCGCGTCGAAATGCCGCGCCGCACGCTTCACCGTGAACATCGGACTCTCGCGTAGAAAGGCTTCAATACGCATCATGGAATGAAGACAGTTTATCAATTCAATTATTTAGTGCAAGACAAAAGTATCATTGCGCTCTCACTCGAATCCCTCCATGATTGGCCCAGGGGCTTTCTTCGTGATCGATCCAACTTTTTCTGAACTCCATGGCCACGCTTGCTCAGCTCATCGCAAGTACAAGCAGTGCGTGGATGTTTAGCTCGATGGCACCACGCTGCATTGCAGCAATTCTCGCTGCGGGTTGCACGCTCTGCGCCTTTGCTCAGCAAAGTTCGCCACCCTCTGCCGCAGCTTCCAGCACGCCCAAGACCGCTTCCCCGACGCTCAAGGCTGTTTCCACGACGCTCAAGGCTGTTTCCACGACCCCGGGGAAGCTGCCGACCGTGCGAACGACCGTTACCGTTCTGGGAGCGCCCGATCCAGTGCTGCTGGGCGAGTCGGCCCGGTCCGTCGTCGTCCTCGACACGCAGGAGCATCCGCTGGCATTCAACTCGGTGGAGGATTATTTGCGGACGGATTCATCGATACAGATCAGCCAGTACGGGGCGAGCGGCTATCCCGCCAACCTGTCGATTCGGGGGACATCCTTTGAGCAGACGCTGGTGCTGCTGAACGGCTTTCGTGTGAACGACGCGGAGACGGCGCACAACAATCTCGACCTGCCGGTGCCGCTGGATGCCATGTCGAAGATGGATGTGCTCCACGGAGCGGGCTCGACGCTGTATGGAGCGGATGCGCTGGGCGGTGTTGTGGATTTTCTCACGGACCGTCCAACGGCGAGCTCGCTGTGGGTTTCCGGTAGCGGGGGCAGGTTTGGAGAAAACCAGCAATCCTTTGTGGGCAACTATGCGCGTCACAACTGGGCCGAACAAATAGCAGGGCATCGCGATTTTTCTCCCGGCTTTATGTACGATCGCGATTATCGCAATGAGAATGCCAGCGTGGAATCCTGGCTGACCTCGGCCCTGGGGACGACGGATGTTCTGCTGGCCGGAAGCGACACGCCGTTTGGCGCGAACAATTTTTACGGCAATTACCCTTCGTGGGAGCGTACCAAAACATGGTTTGCATCGATCCATCAGGAACTGGGAGCGCAGACCGACGGCGGTTTTGCCTATCGACGCCACGCCGATAACTACATTCTTTTCCGTGACGATCCTTCGGTCTATGCGAATAATCATATCGATAGCAGTTGGCAGGGGATCCTGCGCCACAAATCGATGTTGAGTCCCGGCAATAGCTTCTACTATGGGCTCGACTTCAACGGTGATTCGATCGATAGCAACAACCTGGGCCGCCACGCACGCAACTGGGGCTCAGGGTATGTCGATCTCGACCTGCACCACTGGAAGCGCACCACCGTGTCGATTGGGGCGCGGGAGGAAATCATCAGCGGCGGCCAAACCGTCTTCAGCCCGGACGTGGCGGCGTTCTACTGGATT
>JBDTBI010000249.1:0-6069 GCA_039924215.1 Acidobacteriaceae bacterium | reverse complement strand
CTGGCTGGTCCTGGGTGCGCTGGTTGTTTCTCTGCTGCTGCTGGGATGGGCCAGCGTTCGCGGCTTTTTAAGCCGTGTGATTGGATAAGTCGATACAGCCCACTGAGAGTGCCTGGACCTAGTGAAGGATCGGCAGCAAGGGCGTAGGGATAGGAACCGACTCCGGCATTTTCAGTTCCGGCATGGGCTTGGCTTCAAACAGCTTGCGACACGGAATCGCCAGCAGTCGCGCCATGCGGTTCGCTTTCTGGCGACGGGCGCTGTCGGTCGAAATGCCTGTCTTTGCGTACATCTGCCGATAGAGCTTGGAGATAAATAGAAATGCCAGCCGACCTTTCAGCGTCGACACGCATTGGGAGCGCTTCCAGATCACCGGCAGACTATAGAAATCGTCCCAGACGCCCTGCGTGCGTTCGCGGATTTCTTCCGACGACATGGTTGGATGAGGGCTGAACATTTTAGGCCGTACCGCCGCTGGAATCAGCCAGTGGCGCGTGATGGGAACGCCGCCCACCTGCGTCACGTTCTCTCCCAAACTTTTCTCCCAGCGATCGAAGTCGATGGTACCCGGAAACGGAGTCAACATCACGAATTGCGCAAAGGTAATACCGGCTCGCTTGGCCAGCTCGGACGTGGCGGCAAACGAATCCGGGCGATCCGTGGAGAGCCCGAAGATGAACGATCCCAGGACGTGAACTCCGTGATCCTTGAACGTCTGTAGCCTTTCCACCAGCTTTTCTCCGGAGAGATTGAAATCCTTGAATACGGCCTTGAGTCCTTCCGCTGTGGCCGATTCCACCCCTACCAGCGCCCCTTTGATATTGGCTTTCCGCATGGCATCCAGAAACTCGGTGTCTTCGCCGGCTTCCATCGTAATCTGCGTAAAGAAAACCATGTCGCGCGGCAACCTGGAGAGCTTCCCCATCAAGTCGAAACGTTCGGCACGGATCGCCTGCAGCTCCTCAACGCGGGCCGTGTTGCCCTGCCTTTCCGCCAGGTGCAGATCGGTGAGGCTTACCGGATAGAAGTTGTCATCCGCCAGCGCGATGAAGCGATACCCGCGGCGGCGCAGATCGACGATCTCCCGCAGCACGACGTCGGAAGTGCGCGGCCGCGGTTTTTGACCATCCGTGCGCCAGACAGAACAAAAGGAACAGTGCTTGGGGCAGCCGCGTACGGTCTGCACGGAGGCCCACATATATTTTTCCTTCGGAGCCAGATCCCACCGCGCGGCGATGAACTCGTCGCCGGAAATGCGGCCACCGTCGTAAATGGTCTGGGCAGTCCCAGCGAGGACATCCGCGATGACTTTCCCCCAGATCACATCGCCATCTCCTTTGACGACGGCGTGCGCGCTGCCCATTTCAAGGGCCTCTTCGGGATATAACGTCGCGTGAATGCCCCCGTAGATGACGAATGCTCCGCGTTCGCGGGCGATGCGCCCCAGGGCCATGCCGCGAAGCGCGTTCCCGGTGTGGATGCCAATGCCGACTACATCGCCCGGCTGGATTTTTTCCGGCTGGATCTGCTCGAGAGTTTCATCGGTGATGATGGGATCGCCGTATTTGGCGGGGGTGGCTGCAGCAAGCACATACAGCCAACGAGGCGTGATGACGCCAATCCCAAATGAGTAATCGCTTGGGTTCACTAAATGAACACGCATCGAAATGAATATCTCCTTCCGGCTGGCTCACTTACGCGCAAACGAAGGAAATCTTCGAATACTCTGGCGCTAACCTTTGTACCTATCAGCCTGTCAGGAGATATGTTCAAAGCTCCAAACGGGTAGTCTCTTCGGACGGTACAGGGCTACGCAGTCCCTTGTCAATGTAAGATGCGTTCGTGTCGCCGCGTGTTGCCGAAAAACGGCTGCCGCATTTCGGATTCCTATCAGCCAGACATCTCCGCAGACCACGAAGCATCGGTCGCATCCAAGGCCCAACGCACTTCGAAATCACTTCCATTCGCGGTACCGGGAAACAATGGCTGGCTGCGCCGGGTCGAGGATGGCCGACGCAGCCCAGCAGGCCACAGGTTTAGCGCGGCACGTCCCCGCCCCATGCAAATTGCAGGCCGGAACGGAAGTTGAAGGGCAACGACGGATAGCCGAATGCCTGCTGAGAATGCTGGCTCAGCATATTATCCATCACGGTGTATGCGGAGACGTGACGGTTGACGCGGTAGTGCGCAGTCAGCCCAACGTTCTGGTACCCAGGGTTCAGATTGCGATTGGGCAGCAACATCGACGAGCCGCCATCTGCATCCGTCAGGTAGGTGCTGTCGTCACTGCGTCCGGCAAATTTCTCCGTGACCTGCATATACCAGCGAGGCCGCGCATAAATCACTTCATAATAGCCGGTGTGCCGCGGCCGCCGGAAGGGACGCTGCCCCACCAGCGGCGAATAGGCCCCGATCGGCGTGTTGGGATAGTTCGGGTTATAGGAGGGATACAAGTTGTCGCTGGAAAACGATTTCTGCACATTCGCGTTCATCAGCGTGTACCCACCGCGCACATACAGTCGTTCCGCCACGCGATATTCCGCGCTGGTTTCGACGCCCTGGGCGGCAAAGCTGAGGGAGTTGATATATGCGCCGAAAGGGGTCTGCTGCACCACAGCAGGAGGGACGCCGAGCGCCAGCAGCGCCTGCGTTCCGGCATATTCAATCTGATGGTTGAATAGGCTATGAAAATACCCGCCATGCAGCAACACCCGTGTACCCAGCACGTTCTGATCGAGCCCAGCCTCATACGTTCGAGATTGTTGCGCACCCACAGGCGAAATATTGTCTTGCGCAATCAGCTGCGGACCGTTCGGCAGCGGCTGCAGCAGATCGTAGATGGAGTTGCGCTGTTGCGTAATGGTCGGCTCTAGAATGCCCTCTGAATAGTTGAAGCGTACCTTCGTCCCAGACAACAATCCAGTGGCCGTGGGCCGCGACAGATAGTAGGCCGCCGTGGCATGCGGTGTGGGCTGAAAACCAAACACGGAATATTTCGGGAGATCTGTTCCAGCACTGTAATACAGCCGGTTTCCCAGGTTTCCGGAGGTCTGCACAATCGTGTCGTAGTTCCCCCGCCGCGCGGAGGAGGGGCTGTAATCGTACGCGGTATAGCCGCGTTCCGACTCGTAACGAAACGCGACCAGCGCCACCAGCTTGTCACTGGCTTTGTAACTGGTTTGCCCGTAAAAGAAGTCGCGATTCGTCAAAATACTGCTTGTCTCGGGAAAGCTGTAATTCTGGCAGGTATAAAACGCCTGACCGCTGGCGCTGGTTCCGTTAACGCCGCGAATTGTCACCGGCGCGCCAAGATATTCTGGGGCTCCTGGATTCCCTTCGTCGTCATAGCAATTGAAGTTGTTGGGGTTGTCTGTCAGAATGCCCGCCGGCGCCGGATTCGTGTCCAGCGAGCGCAGGCGCACCAGCCCATAGCGGGCGATCATATCGAGCTTGTCGCTTTGCCGATTTTCAAGGGTGGCGCTGCCGTAGAGATCATGCTCTTTCAAATACCCCGAGCTGGGAATGCCATAGAACAGGAGCGCATTCGGCTCTCCGGACGCAGCGGCCACCCGATGCACCGTGGCGCGGACTTGCACATGCGGCGTCAGCGCGTATCCCAGGTTCGCCACGGAAGAAGCATTGTGATAGGTGCTGTTGGGATAACTGTTGGACGTATCGAAGCGTGCGAAATCACCAAAATAGTCGAACGCCTTGCGTACGCCACCCAGCGACACTTCCTGGTGATAGGTTCCGAAATTTCCACCATCGGCCGCATACCGTAGCAGTGGCTTCGATGTCGTCCCACGCGCTGTTGTCAGCGCCACGACTCCCGCGGAAGCATTCGCGCCATAGAGAGCGCTGTCTGGACCGCGATAGACTTCCGCCTGACTGACGCCATTGGCCGGGAGATAGCCAAAATTGACCGCGCCGCCAACATCGTTGATCGGAATGCCATCGAGCAACACATCTGTTGCGTTCGAATTCCCTCCCATCGTAAACAAGGAAGTTGCAGCGCCCCGCTGGCCGTTGGTAACAAAATGCAATCCGCTCACCATGCGCAACGTGTCCTGCATATCGATCGCGTACGGATAGAGCGACTGATCGATGACGGTGGTCGAAGCGCCGGTCTGCGCCTCCGGGGTGGGAATGCCGCTTGCAGTTACCGTGACTCTTTGCTCCAAGTGCCCAAACTGGAGTGGGACATCGACATACGCGGTCTTGCCCAGCGATACATAGACGTCGGGGCTCTCGGTAACGTTGAAGCCTGTCGCCACGACTCTCACTCGATAGCGCCCAGCAAGGTAGAGGGGAACGGAATACTGCCCGCGTCCATCGGTATGCCCATGCGTCGGCAGCAGGACGCCGCTCACCGTCAGGATGTCCACCTGCGCGTTATAAACCGCTGCGCCCAGCGGGTCCGTCACCGTTCCCGTCACAATGCCAATGCCGCTGGAAGGAGTCAGGGCAACCTGTCCCCGCAACGGAAGGAAACCGTTCAAGACAAAAAGTGTGAAGGCGAAAAAAAGGGAAGCGCCTCGGATCGCAGTTTGGGCGGATCGCGAGAACGCAGGCAGCGGGTGCTGAAACATCATGAATATCCCCTCGGATGGATTGCCTGCTGACGTGAAGCCGGTCTCCTGACTCGCGCTTCTTCAAGCTTTGGGCCCCTTCCCAGACGGCCTCGTCCAGTGGCTGCGGAATGCCTTGCCCAGCTCTCGCACTTACAGTTACGGGGTAGTGGCGGCTTTGCACCGCGCTTCCCGACACTTCACGAATAGTGAAACAACCTTACGCCCGCCGCC
Source organism: Acidobacteriaceae bacterium (assembly GCA_039924215.1). GTDB lineage: Bacteria > Acidobacteriota > Terriglobia > Terriglobales > Acidobacteriaceae > JAKAAZ01. The sequence goes on along the minus strand of JBDTBI010000249.1, from coordinate 1,267 downwards.
AACAGCACGCAGGACAAGCGCCGGAAGCTGTGTCCCCCTGCCAAAACGCAAGGAAGAAAGCAGCCTGAAACAGCACGAAACGGGAATGCGCATCCGCTGCGATCTGGCAGCGAAGCACGCGCCCCTTCGGTCCTCCCATCGCGACCGAAAGACAGCTAAGAAGTGACCCTGGCCGGTCTCCTGACTTGCGCGTCCACGAGCTTTCGGCATACCTTCCCAGACGGTCTCGTCCAGTGGCTGCGTACCGCCCTGCCTTGCTCTCCGCGCTTACAGTTACGGGGTAGTGGCGGACTTGCACCGCGCTTCCCGAACACCATGGGCTATTGAGATATATATCGGGATCGAATCCTGCCGTCAAATGTTCCGGGCCAATGGAAAACCGCTTCCGGTCGCGATACTCTGCGGCTGGAAGCGGTCTGGATCAGGATCGATGCATGGTTCTGTGATCCGCTTCCTAGTTCTTCATACGATGTGCCACCAGTTGGCCCTTGACCTTGTCATAGACCCCTTGCGGCATCACGCCCTTGGTTACAAGTTGATCCTTTGAATTATAGGGGCGACTTTTAACGATCCGCTTCGCATACACATCGCCGATACCCGGCACCGCTTTTAGCTGAGCTTCCGTGGCCGTGTTGATGTCCACTTGACCCTGCATCGCCGACATTGTCGCCGCATGTTTTGCCCCAGAGGCCGGTGAAAGCGCCCATGTCGCTGGTACGACAGCCAGCGCCAGTGCAAGTCCCGTGCCGCACAATACCCGACTCAACTGACTTCGTAAATTCATTGTTGTCCCTCCGTGCACGTCCCGAATTGCTGCAAATATTGGATGCTGTTACGTGCCAACACGGTAGTGAAAACTCTCCACAGAGTCAATCAAAAGCTTCCTGCACGGAGGAAAACGGTCGATCTGGACGCATTCCTTGGACGAACACGTCGCGAACCCTGTGCGCCAGAGGAGAGAAGCCTCCGGCACACAGAGAAATTCATCATTTAAGGATTACTGAAGGTGGATGGAGGCAACTTTCAGCGTATTGCCCTGCACATCGCCGGTGACATTCACGCGGAGGTGATCTTTCTCATTGGACGCTTTGAGAGCTGCCAATGTCTGTGCGTTTCCAGCGGCATCAAACTTCAGGAATTGATGATCTTTCGTCAAGATGCCGTATCCGCTTTTTGCACAGGCCAACGCGCAGGTACGCGTGTGGGAATCGGGAGCGGCCGCTGCCTTTTGGGAGCATTTGACGTCCACTACGGACACATTATTGAA
>JBDTBI010000248.1:0-3090 GCA_039924215.1 Acidobacteriaceae bacterium | reverse complement strand
GGCGGCGGATGTACGGCTCTGAAACCTGATTCATTTCAATGGCACTCATCACCCGGCAATGCACATTCTGCTTCTCCAGCGCGTCCTGGACGGCCAGCGCATTGATAATGGTGGCCAGCATGCCCATGTGGTCGGCTGACACCCGGTCCATGTCCTGCGCCTGTTCCGCCACGCCACGAAAGAAGTTGCCGCCACCCACGACAATCGCCAGTTCCACACCCATGGTGTGGACATCGGCGATTTCGGCGGCGATTTCGTGGACCCGTGCGACATCGACGCCGAAGCCGCGGTCCGCAGCCAGCGCCTCGCCGGAAAGCTTGAGGAGAACTCGTTTATACATGTCTTTTGAGTATCGCAGATGTTGGAGAGGGCGGGGAACCCCCGAACTGTGCAGCGAGACTTTTCCAGTTCCCTTTTTTTCTGGATTTTTCTCCTGCCGGACAAAATGTATACTGCGCTTGCCATGCAAAAGCCAATTTTTCTATCGATTCTGCTTGCCGGTCTTTGTTCCGCGTCACTTTTGGCGCCTGCGCGCGCCCAGGAGCACCCAACTGGGCCCGTATTGCTGGTCGTGAATCAGGGCGCCAAAAACCTTAGCGTTGTAAACGTTGCAACTGGCCAACAAGTTGCGACCATCGCCGAAGGCGTGACCGCTGTCCATGGTCATGAGGTGGCCACTTCGCCCAATGGCCGTATCGCCTATGTCCCTATCTACGGCAGCACCGGCGTTGGGAAACCGGGACTCAACGGCCATCAAATGCTGGTCATTGATATTCCCACGCGCAAAATAGTGGGACGGGTCGATTTTGGCCACGGGGTGCGGCCACATTACCCCATCTACAACCGCCATGACGGAATGTTGTATGTGACCACGGAGCTCGACAAGACCGTGTCCATCATCAATCCGCACACGCTGAAAATTGTCGGCAGCATTCCGACCGGGCAGGAGCAGTCTCACATGCTTGCCATCTCCCACGATGGCCGCCGCGGATACACCGCCAATGTCGGGCCGGGGACCGTTTCGGTACTGGACATCCCAGCCCGCAAGACGCTTGCCATTATCCCTATTTCGGCGGAGACGCAGCGCATCTCGATCTCAAACGACGACAGCATGGCGTTCACCTCGGACCAGAAGAAACCCCAGCTGGCCGTCATCGATACTGCTACGAACAAGGTAAAGGCGTGGGTTCCCTTACCTGGGTTGGGCTACGGCACGGCTTCTACAAAAGATGGCCGCTATCTGCTGGTGGCCGTTCCGGCCGCGGCAGTGGTGGCGGTCGTGGATCTCCACACGCTGAAGGTCGTCCGCACCATGGCCGTTCCCAAAGCGCCGCAGGAGATTCTGGTGCGTCCGGACGGCAAGGTGGCGTATGTTTCGTGCAATGTGAAAAGCCAGGTTGCGGCTATCGATCTGTCACAGTGGAAGGTGCAGAAGCTGATCGATGTCGGCGCGGGAGACGATGGCCTCGCCTGGGCACGATAAATCGCACAAGGTTCTTTCGAAGCAGAGCCGCGAAAAAGCAAAAGCCCGACTGAAGTCGGGCTTTTGCTTTGAGACAGGGAAGGCTTATGCGGTCGTCTTGATCTGGGCGACAGTCCAGTTGGCATCTCCGACCTTGAAGCGGGCGAAACGGCGCACCATTAGATTCTCGCCAAGCTTGCCGACTTTTTGCGCGATCAACTGCGCGATGGTGACAGTCTGCTCCTTGATGAAAGGCTGCTCCAGCAGGCAGACTTCCTCATAGAATTTCGACATTTTTCCTTCGACGATCTTTTCAATCACCGGAGCGGGCTTGCCGGTCTGCGCCGCCTGATCGCGATAGATTTCCTTTTCGCGGGCGAGATCTTCCTCGGTGACATCTTCTTTGCGAATGTAGCGCGGGTCGGTGGCTGCGATATGCATGGCAATATCTTTCAGCAGCTCCTGAAAGTCCGGCGTGCGGGCAACAAAATCGCTCTCGCAGTTCACCTCAATCAGCACGCCGATTTTGCCACCTGCGTGGATGTAGGTGCCGACAGCACCTTCACTGGCGGTGCGGCTGGCCTTTTTCGCCGCCGACGCCATCCCCTTCTTGCGCAGCACCACCACTGCATCTTCCATGTTGCCCTTTGCTTCCGCCAGGGCGCTGCGGCAGTCCATCATAGGAGCGCCGGTCTTCTCGCGCAGCTCCTTCACCATTGCGGCTGAAATTGTATCCGTCACGGTAGACATCCTTTTTTTGATCCAATCTAATACTTGAGTCGTAGAGCTTGAGCTGTGCTGCAAACGGCCGCCCAATCTTTCAATTCAGATGTAGGGGCCGTTGCAGAACACAAGAAGAAAATCATTGCAGCGAACTAGCTGCGGAATATGCATCGCGGTTCTGTGCAGAAAACTGCGGAATGTTACACGCCGCTCTCAGCCGCCGCCGCTTCGGGTTCATCCGTAGCCGAGACTGCAGTCGGGGCCTTGCGAATTCCGCCGCCCAGGACCTGTTCCAGATCGACAGCATCATCGGCCAGTTCAGGGTCGTACTTGGCGGTATCAAAGCCGTCCGATACGCCTTCCGTCGCCTCAGTCGCGCCATCCGCTTCGCTGGCGGAGACACCGGCCAGCTCCGCCTGTTCCTTGTCGCCGCTCATCTGCACGCCTTCCACGATGGAATCGGCCACTTTCGAGGTAAACAGCCGAATGGCACGCAGAGCGTCGTCGTTGCCCGGAATAATGTAGTCGACCAGTGTGGGATCGCAATTCGTATCGACCACGGCGACAACAGGGATGCCCAGCTTGCGAGCTTCCTTGACGGCGATGGTTTCGTTGTTCGAATCAACCACAAAAAGTGCGTCCGGCAGGCGCCGCATGTTCTTGATGCCGGCCAGATTGGCCTGCAGGTGCTTGCGCTCGCGTTCCAGCTTGATGACTTCCTTCTTGGTCATCAGGTCGTAGCGGCCGTCGGTGGCCATCTCATCCAGTTCCTGAAGGCGCTTCACAGACTTCTGCACGGTCGTCCAGTTGGTCAGCAAGCCGCCGAGCCAACGCTGGTTGATGTAGAACATGCCGCAACGGGTGGCTTCCTCGGCAATGGCGTCCTGCGCCTGCCGCTTGGTGCC
>JBDTBI010000247.1:0-3703 GCA_039924215.1 Acidobacteriaceae bacterium | reverse complement strand
TCGTGCAATATTGCCGCTTTCAAACAGAGGATGGTCCCCAGTACGGCGAGCTTGGCGAGCGTCAGGGGGAGCTGTGGATGGTGCGCGTGATTGCGCCGCCCCCTGAAGACTGGACCGTGGTGCGGCTAATGAAGGAGTTTTCCGCCCGTCCAGTCTCGGCGCTCACTTTGCTTGCTCCGGTTATGCCATCAAAAATCGTCTGCATCGGCCGCAACTATCGTGACCATGCAGCGGAACTGGGCAACGAGCTGCCAAAAGAACCGCTGTTGTTTTTGAATGCCCCATCATCAATCCTCGCGCCCGGCGGGGCTATTCGCATCCCGGCCGTCTCGGATCGGGTGGACTTCGAAGGGGAACTTGGAGTGGTGATTGCCCGCACCTGCAGTAAGTTAAAGCCTGACGAGGACGTCCGCCCATATATCCGCGGCTACGTGATCGTCAACGACATTACCGCGCGCGACCTGCAAAAGAGCGACGGTCAGTGGTCTCGGGCCAAAGGTTTCGATACCTTTTGTCCCGTCGGCCCGTTTGTATCGGACACAATCGATCCAGGCTTCGGCGGAAAAGGAGCGGGGGCAACCGTCATAACCCGCTTGAACGGGGAGGTGAAGCAGCACGGCTCAACTCGCGATCTCATCTTCGACGTAAGTACCTTATTGCGTTATATCTCCGCCGTTATGACGCTGAATCCCGGCGACTTGATCCCTACTGGAACTCCTGCCGGAGTGGGTCCGCTGAAACCCGGGGACACGTTTGAAGTTGAGATCGATGGTGCGGGAGTGCTACGAAATTCTGTTGGCGCCGATTAGCGGATGAGAGTGCATCTATCTAATCTAATTATGAGGTTCAGCCAATGCGCGTAATCGTACTGATGATTGAAGTGGAACAACCGGAAGGGCTCTCAGCTCGTAAGCTGGTGCTTGAAACTTCCAAACACAACGTGATTACCGCGTATAGCGGAAAAGCCGGTATTCAACTCTTCCGAAGGTTTCCCGACATGGACGCAGTTGTCATTCATGTCGATGTTTCTGATATGCCCTTTGAGGAAGTCGTGCGCCAGTTACGGGAAATCCGTCCAAATGTCCCGCTCATTGCGCTGTCGCCCGTCGGAGCGGTGGGGATTCCCGGTGTGGAGTACGTAATTCCAAGTCATGAGCCGCAGGCCATCTTAAAGGTCCTGGCCGATCATTTTCAGGCGTCTACCTCAAACTAGCAAACCTCTTGAAGTCGAGACTAAACTTGAGACCAGGCATCTAAACAGTAGTAAGGTGGGACGGCTAGGAGTGTGATCGTTGGATGCATGCTTCGCGGCGTCTGCCAGGAGGAATTATGGCGAAGACACAGCTTGAACAATTGCGTGAGATGACGGTGATCGTCTCTGATTCCGGGGAAATTCAGGAGATTGAAAAGGTTAAACCGCAGGACTCGACGACAAATCCTTCGCTGATTACGGCTGCGGTACAGATGCCGCAGTATCAGCCGATCATGGATGCCGTCCTGCTGGACGCCAAAAAGGAACTGGGCACTGAGGCCAATGACAAGGACGTCGCAAATCTGGCATTCAAACGTCTGGCGGTGGAGTTTGGCAAGCGCATTTTGAAGATCATTCCCGGCCGCGTATCGACGGAAGTGGACGCACGCCTGTCGTACGACACACAAAAATCAGTCAACCAGGCGCGAGAAATCATCAAGGAGTACGAAAAGGGCGGCGTGTCCCGGGAACGTGTGCTCATTAAACTTGCTTCCACTTGGGAAGGAATCCGCGCGGCGGAGATCCTGGAAAAAGAAGGCGTCCACTGCAATATGACTCTGCTGTTCGGCATCCATCAGGCGGTTGCATCAGCCGAAGCCGGCGCGACGCTGATCTCACCCTTTGTCGGCCGCATTCTCGATTGGTACAAGAAAGACACCGGCAATGACTATCAAGGCGCAGAGGACCCGGGCGTCGAGTCGGTGACCAGCATCTATAACTACTTCAAAAAATTCGGTCACAAGACGGTAGTCATGGGTGCCAGCTTCCGCAATATTGGCGAAATTCAGGAACTCGCCGGATGCGATCTTCTTACCATTTCGCCAAAGCTCATTGAGGAATTGGATTCTACTGACAAAGACTTACCGCGCAAGCTTGATCCAGCTAAGGCGAAGAACATGCAAATCGAAAGGCTTACAGTCGACAAGCAGACCTTTGACAAGATGCATGCGGAGAACCGCATGGCGACGGATAAATTGAGGGAAGGGATTGAAGGTTTTACAGCGGCGCTGGAAAACCTGGAAAAGCTGCTCGCCAAGCGGTTGGCCGAGTTGGTTGCGAGCAAGACCGAAACCGTCGGCGCTGCCCGATAAGCATTGCTCCCGTTGGTGTAAGACGCTACGGAAGTGTCCGTCATCGTGAGCGCAGGGAAGGATCTCTGTATTTCTGCTGGCTGAGAGAAAATGCCGAGGTACTTCACTGCGTTTGTGGAGACAATGCGCGGGGCTTCCGCTCTCCCATCGGAAGCAGAACCGAGCTAGCTTTCCTGCTCCAAAAGCGTCCCACCCGCCAACTCCGCATCCGCCAGCGCCCCGCCGCGCTCCAGCATTTCGAGCGTCAATTTCCGGCTTTCCCGCACGTCATCTTCAAAATCCAGCAGCAGGCTGGCCGCCAACTCGCGGTCAAGTGTCGCGACATTCACCTCATCGTTCAGCGCAAAGGAGCGATGGTCGAAGTTCGTCGATCCGAACACGCACCAGGCATCGTCGATCACCATCAGCTTGGCATGGATCATGGAAGGCTGATACTCGAAAACCTCCGCACCCGCGCGCAGCAGATGCCGGCTGTCATGGCGGCTCACGCGGCGCACCGTCGGATGGTCGATGTGAGGCCCCGCCACTAGAATGCGCACGCGCAGGTTTTTATTGCCCGCCGCCTCCATCAGCGCATGGCGCGCGCAATGGTCCGGCAGAAAATACGGCGTCGTGATGCAGATGCTCTTCTTCGCGCTTTTTATTAACGCTTGAAACAAAATGCGCGCTGTAGTTCCGCCGCCGCTCGGCGTACTCGTGACCACCAGCGAAGGCGTCCCATCGGGAGCCGGACGAAATCCAAACTGCCGGCTGTCGCTCAATATCTCGCCCGATGCCTCCAGCCAGTTCTCCACGAAAACGGAGATCAGGCCCGGGACTGCATCGCCTTCGATACGGAACATCGTGTCGCGCCAGCGCGGGCCGCCTTTCTTTGTCGCCCACATCCAATGGTCAGCAATGCCCGCGCCGCCCGCGAAAGCCGTGTGTCCATCGATCGTCATCAGTTTGCGATGACTGCGATTGTTGGCAAACTGCCAGGTGTCCCACCGCAGCGGGTGATACCAGAACATTTTGCCGCCCGTCGCGCGCAATTCATTGAACATCGACCGGCGCGTGCTGAAGCTGCCAATCGCGTCGAGCACAATGCGAACTTCGACGCCACGCTGCGCCCGCTCGGTGAGCGCCGCCAGAAACTCGTCGCTAACGCGCCCCTCCAGCCATTCGTAAAATTCCATGTTGATCGCGCGTCGCGCCTTGCGGATCGCATCCAGCTCCGCCGGATAGAACGCCGGGCCGTTGACCAAAGGGGTAAAGCGCGAATGTCGTACAGGCGCGTTCGTAACTGTGCTCAAAAACTGTAGAAACTCCAGTGCTTCATTGGAATCTCCCGGACACTCCTCCATGGAGTACGGCAAAGAAG
>JBDTBI010000246.1:0-6844 GCA_039924215.1 Acidobacteriaceae bacterium | reverse complement strand
GGGTCAGGAAGACCTTTTTCCTCTCAAGCTGCATCGAATCAAGTGTAAACTCGTATCTTCTCTTCGGGATTGACAGAAATGCCCGCAATCATCACCAACGCGCCGACCGAAGTTGAACGAAAAGATACCGGCAGCGGAGGCCGTCCGCCCGTTCCGCGTCGTCCCACCGGCGGCGGCGGCGGCGATGAAAACTGGGGACAAGGTCGACCGAACCGCCGCCCGCATGAACTGCTGACTCGGTGCCGCATGGGCCTTGGGTTTGCCCTGGCGGGTGATCTGATCTTCTTCGTCAGCCTCGTCCTCGCCTTTTACGCGCAACAGCGCGCTGGCCGCATCGATCTCGACAGTGCCTATCTGCTCGACTGGAGACCGTTGACCCTGCCGCCGATTCTCTGGATCAACACCGCCATTATGGTGCTCAGTGAATGGACCATGGAAATGGCGCGCCGTAGTGTCTTTCGCGAAATCGACGTTATGGAGGAATGGTTGGGCCTGGGCCGCCCCACCATGAAACATGCGCTTCCGTGGCTTCTGGCGACTTCTGTTTTAGGCAGCTTGTTCATTACCGGCCAATGCATCGCATGGCGCCAGTTGTATATGCAAGGCGTCTACTTTTCGTCCAACCCCAACAGCCACTTTTTCTATGTGGTGACCGGTGCCCACACGGTGCATCTTTTCCTCGGCGTTGTAGCTCTTCTTGCCGCCCTGGCTGCGCTGTGGTCTTCCCGCCGCATGGAAGTACGCCAGGCCATCGTCGATGTGGCTGCCTGGTACTGGCATGTCATGGGTGTGTTGTGGCTGTTCCTGTTTTGCTTGCTGCTTCTGGCGCAATAGCGAGCGCGTATCTGGCGGCTGCTTTCTCTAGTGTTCCGCCCGACCTTATGAACCGCCGCCCACAAACTGCACAACTTCCAGCTTGTCGCCATTTTCAAGGTGGACGCGTGTCCAGTTCGCACGCGGGACAATCTCTCCATTGTGTTCAACAGCGACACGGTCCGCCTTAAGTGGCAGCAGTTCCATTCAAGCGTTGATGGACAGTTTCATTGCCTGGGGAGTTTCCTTGTCCTTCCCGCCTGTTTTACCGGGATGAGGGCAACGGTACCACCGCCGCCGACTGCGATTTCCGATCATGACCACGGTCGGATGAGCGTTCAGATGAACGTTCAGGGTTACGCCCAGAACTACGATGGAACAAGGCGTTCCAGAGACGCGTTGTTCTCGATTCTTGCAGCGGCAACGACTGCAGGATCTGGATCCGAGCGGCAGCCAGAATTCCAAGTGCCTTCATCGTGGAACCACCGCTATTGATGATTTCCCTGTCATCGCCTTCGTATAGATAGCAGTCGTACAGGTAGTCCACTGCGTGGCCAATCATCTCCAACGCCCGTCCTTCTTCTCGCGGCAGGATTCGCCGCAGATTGTGTTGCACCGGCGGATTCGCAAGTGCCTGCGGAATAACAGCGATGGGGGCAAGATTCGGCTCCGCGCGATAGAACGAATCTTCTATGGAATGGGCGTGCGCGGGCAGTTCGCTTTTCCGGTGCATCTCGAAAGCTCGTTCGTCGGAAACGCGATTTGTATCGGCCTTCATGTTCGCATCGACACGGGGGTGAGTCGCCATGGGGAAAACCTCTCTTTCTCCTAATATTGACGGCATCCACCCGCAAAACTAGAAGGAAAAATGGCCTCTAAATCTCCCCTGTGCCGAATCGGGACTTGTGGTCCAAAATGGAACTAGCAAACGTTACGAAAGTGTCTTTCCCTTGGTGACGACCTCCATTCTCGAGGCTCTTCACGCGCTAAAATAATCTGCCGCTTGCTCTCTCCTGGACGGCCCGTCTCAGCCGCGCAACCTGCCTCTTGCTCTCTCGTGCCTCTTCTCGACATGCTCTCGCGCTTCCTCTTGCCATGCTCGCGCTTCCTCTTGCTATGCTCGCGCTTTCTCTTGTCATGTTGGTTTAGCACTGCATCACGCTCCTGGAACTTCCTTCTCATGCAGTTGCCTCCGCAGCTTGACAGTCCTGCAATTCGACATTAAAGTCGAGCTATAGGCGGCGAAGGAATATCGTCGTGCGCCGGTACGTACAACCCTCATGCACACTCCCAATTATTTTTGGAATTACCTCCCGCTGCTACTCCAGATTCTGGCCGCTGTCGGTCTTTCGTGCTTGATCGTCCTGGCTTCATGGCTGATTGGGAATCGCAGGCCCGGAAACGTAAAATTGGCTCCCTACGAATGTGGAATCGTCGCGCAGGGAGACGCGCGCGGGCGCTTCTCGGTCCGTTTCTACATGGTAGCCATGCTCTTCATCCTGTTTGATGTGGAAGCTGTTTTCATGTTCCCCTGGGCGGTCATTTACCGCCAGTTGCCGGGGATCACAGGATCACGCTTCTTCGGCTTCTGGGAAATGCTCGTCTATATCGGCTTTGTCCTGGTCGGCTACTTCTACATCTGGAAAAAGGGCATTCTGAATTGGTCCCAAGACCAGGCAGATCTCTAAAATGTGATTGTCTTTCAGCACATTGGAAGTCGATAATCCCGGTGCGGATTTTTAAGGAGAAAACCGCTCGGGGTTTAAGCGGGTTCAAGCGCAAAAAGAAATGGTATTTGTGACAGAGACTGGCGAAAATTATTTGTGACAGACACGAGCAAAAATAATGAGAAGGAAGCGGTTCTCACGGCCCACGCAGAAAACCGGGCGGTTGCAGCTCTCATGCAGCAATTGCCGGGCATAGTCCAGAACGCAAACGATGCGCACGGGGAACTGTCCCTGACCGTCGCGAGAGAAAGCATCGTCGCCGCGTGCCGTGCGGTACAGGCTGCCGGGTACAACTTTCTTGTGGATGTAACCTGCGTCGACTGGTATCCGAACCAGCCCCGTTTTCAGGTCGTCTACCATCTTCTTTCGCATGCTATGAAGCAGCGACTGCGACTCAGCGTTTTGGTTGCGGAAGGCGATCTTTCAGTAGAGAGCATCGTTTCAGTGTGGCCCGCGGCCAACTTCTACGAACGTGAAATTTTCGACCTCTTTGGCGTCCGCTTTGCCGGTCATCCCAACCTGCGCCGTATTTTGATGCCGGAAGAATTTCAATACAACCCGCTCCGTAAAGATTTTCCGGTGGAGGGCTATCGCTGATGTCCGGGACACCGATACTTCTCACAGCTCCCGATGTGGTCGACTCCAGCGAAGACCGCACCATGATCCTGAACATGGGACCACAGCACCCATCCACCCACGGTGTGCTGCGCCTGGTGCTCGAAATCGATGGCGAAGTCGTGGTGCGGGTTGCGCCCGACATTGGCTACCTTCACACCGGCATTGAAAAGACCTGCGAGGCCAAGTTCTATCAGCAGGTGGTGCCGCTTACCGATCGCATCGATTATCTGAGCCCGATGCACAACAATCTCTGCTACTGCCTGGCTGTCGAAAAGCTGCTGGAGTTGGAGATTCCGGAACGCGCCCAGTGGCTGCGCGTTCTGCTCAGTGAACTGACCCGGCTCAACTCCCATCTCGTCTGGCTCGGTACGCATGCCATGGACCTTGGCGCGCTCACCGTGTTCCTCTATTGCTTCCGCGAACGCGAAGAAATTCTGCGCATCTTTGACAGCATCTCCGGGCAGCGCATGATGACGTCGTATTTCCGCATTGGCGGGTTGGCACTGGAACCGCCGCTCGATTTTTGTGATCGGGTTCGCGCCTTTCTCAAGATCATGCCGGAACGAATCGACGAGTATGAAAATCTGTTGACCGGCAACAGAATTTTTATGAATCGAACCAAGGGTGTAGGGCTCCTCAGCGCGGAGGATGCGATTGCCCTGGGCGTGACTGGACCGCCGTTGCGGGCCAGTGGCGTGGACTGGGATCTGCGCCGCGACATGCCCTACTCCGGATACGAAAAGTTCCAATTCAACGTGCCGGTATCGAACGACTGTGATGTGTGGGCGCGTTACGTATTGCGTGTGCAGGAAATGCGCGAGTCGGTCAAGATTGCGACCCAGGCGCTCGACGGACTTCCCGAAGGCCCGATCAAGGCCAATAACCCCAAGGTCATTCTTCCCGATCGGGAAGCCATGAAGACCCAGATGGAAGCCTTGATCCATCACTTTAAAATCGTCACCGAAGGGTTCCCCGTTCCAGCCGGCCAGGTATATCAGGCCATCGAATCGTCTCGCGGCGAGATGGGCTATTACGTGGTCAGCGACGGCACCGCCAAGCCCTATCGTGTGCACATGCGCAATCCAACTTTCGCAACCCTGCAGGCCATTGAAAAAATGTGCGTCGGTAGACTCATCGCCGACGTGGTCGCCGCCATCGGCTCCATTGACATTGTGCTGGGAGAAATTGACCGATGAGCGTTACAGCGGAGCTACTCATGTTCTCCTCTTCCTCTCCTCAACTCACGGCGGAGCTATGGATTTCCTTCGCCTCCCTGGTGCGTTCCCATGCTGCCATGCATTCGATCGCTGCACCCGGTTCTCCATTGCGGATTCATTCTCACTCCAATTCTCGGTTGGAAGTGCTCGGTCCGATTGGCAAGCTCAGTATCGTTGGGCCCAATGCATCGGGCATCGGCACGACGGAATTTCGCCCGGAAGCCGGGGAGTCGGGAGACGAATACGCTGCATTTTCGTTCACGGAAGACGGCCTGGTTCTCTTTGAAGGTGCGGACAGCGCAATCGAGATCGAAGCCGCTGTCGAGCATTTGCTGCAAAAGGTACAAGCATGAGCCCGGCAACTACGAACACGGCTGCGAATGAGGATCTGCAATCCGGCGGCAGCATTTTTTCCGCCGAACTCGCCGCACGTTTTGACAAGCTGGTCACGCTTTACCCCATGCGCCGCTCTGCGCTGATCCCCATGCTGCTTTACGCGCAGGATGAGATCGGCTATGTGTCGGATGCCGCCATTGCGGAAATCGCACGACGGCTGGACCTCACCGTGTTGGACGTTCGCAATGTCCTTACTTATTACTCCATGCTGCGCACCCGGCCCATGGGAAAATACAACGTGCAGGTCTGCACCAATATCAGTTGCATGTTGCGCGGCGGGCAGGAATTGTTCGAACATTGCGAAAAGCGCCTCGGCATCGGCCACAAGCAAACCACGCCGGATGGAATGTTTTCGCTCGAAGAAGTGGAATGTATCGGCGCCTGCAGCTGGGCTCCCGCCGTTCAGGTCAATTACGATTTTCATGAGAACCTGACGCCGGAAACCATGGATGCAGTCCTGGAACACTATCGCAGCAAGGCCGGTAACTGATCATGCCAACTCTGGTTTCACATCCCGATGAAGTCAAAATCGTCAGTAGCCGGTTCGGCCAGGGCGCGGCGGAAATCGATCGCTATATCGAGCTGGGCGGCTACCAGTCGATTCGCGCAGCCATAGAAAACGGCCCGGACTGGGTCATTGCCCAGATGAAGGCTTCCGGTCTTCGCGGGCGCGGCGGCGCAGGCTTCCCCACTGGCATGAAGTGGTCGTTTGTTCCCAAGCAATCGGAAAAGCCAAAATACGTCCTTGTCAACGGCGATGAAAGCGAGCCCGGAACCTGCAAAGACCATTTGATCTTTCTGCACGATCCGCATTCCGTGATTGAAGGCTGCATGATTGCCGGCCTCGCCATTGGCGCGAAGATGGGCTTCATCTATCTGCGCGGCGAATATCGCTATCTGCTCACCATTATGGAAAAAGCCGTTGCCGACGCCTATGCCAAGGGCTTTCTAGGCAAAGGGGCCTTCGGCTCCAGTTTTGACTTTGACATCATCTCGCAAACCGGAGCAGGCGCGTATGAAGTCGGCGAAGAGTCCGCGCTGATGGAGTCTCTCGAAGGCAAGCGCGGCATTCCACGTATCAAACCTCCCTTCCCTGCGGTCGTCGGACTGTATGGCGGACCGACCGTCATCAACAACGCGGAAACCATCGCAACCGTGCCCCATATTTTCCGCATAGGTGCGGAGGCCTACGCGAAAGTCGGCTCTGAACGCAACGGCGGTACGCGCCTGTTCTGCATCAGCGGACATGCTGAGCGCCCCGGCGTCTATGAACTGCCGATGGGCTACAACCTGAAGAAGATGATTTACGAAGTCGGCGGCGGCATTCGCGGCGGACGCCAGCTCAAAGCGGTCGTGCCCGGCGGTTCTTCCACGCCCGTCCTACTGCCGAATGAAATCGATATTGGAATGGACTTCGACCAGGTGGGCAAGGCTGGCAGCATGTTAGGCTCCGGCGGCGTCGTCGTACTCGATGAAACCGTCTGCATGGTGGAGTTTGCACTGCGCACCATGGAGTTCTACCAGCATGAAAGCTGCGGCTGGTGCATCCCCTGTCGCGAAGGTACGGACTGGTTGAAGAAGACATTGACGCGGTTTCATGCCGGTGGTGGCGAAGCCAGGGATATCGACCAGATTCGATATCTGGCGGAAAACATGTTGGGTCGTACCTTTTGTCCGCTGGGCGATGCCGCGGCCATGCCGACCATCGCCTTCATCAAAAAGTTTCGCCGGGAATTTGAAGATCATCTGGATGGCAAGCCGTGTCCCCACGGCAAACATCCGCAACAACTCAATACGACGCCACAGCTGTAGGCGCGTAGCAATGGATTGCGAGAGACAGAAGAATGGCTGATGTATCCTTCACGGTTGACGGGAAAAGGATCATCGCTCCGGCGGGCACGCTGCTCATTGAGGCCTGCCGCACGGTCGGAATCGAGATCCCCGCCTTCTGCTATTACCCCGGCATGTCCTTGCAGGCTGCCTGCCGCATGTGCCTGGTGCGCATTGAGAAAATCGGCAAACTGCAAACCGCCTGCACCACGACGATCAGCGAAGGCATGGTTGTCTCTACGG
>JBDTBI010000245.1:0-7898 GCA_039924215.1 Acidobacteriaceae bacterium | reverse complement strand
GGTGACGACGAAGATCGAATGCTGTTCCCCGCAGATCGGGCGCACACGTTCTGCCAGCGTTTCGAGCAGCCTGGGTTGAACGAAAACAGGATAATTTTGAGACGCGGTATGGATCAAAATGGAGGACACGTTGATTTTCTATCGTATCGCATCCTGGTTCCACTTTGAATCGCTGTCGGGTCGGCCCGGAAAATACAACCATCTACATGCTATCCTCAAAATCGTGGAGACGCCTGTAACGACTGGCTGGATCGTCATTGGAGCGGGAATCACGGGCCTGCGTGCCGCGCTTGCCCTGGCCGGGGCCGCTGAAGTGACCCTGATCACGAAAGAAGCGGCATGGGAATCGAACACGCACTATGCGCAGGGTGGCATTGCCGTGGCCATGGGCGGTGCGGAAGATGTTCAACTGCACAGTCAGGACACCATTCAGGCTGGTGATGGTCTGGTTTTTGAGCCAGCCGCACATTTGTTGGTCGAAGAGGGCCCAGCTCGAATTGATGAGCTGTTGGCTTGGGGAACAAACTTCGATCGCGAGGAACATGGCACGCGGGATCTGATGAGAACGCGTGAAGGGGCGCACAGCCTGCCTCGTATTCTGCATGCCAATGGGGACGCTACCGGCAGGGAGATTGGTCGCGCTCTTCTGCAGCGCGTGCAGCAGGAACCGCGCATTCATCTCCGCGAGCGGGTGACGACTCGTGACCTGATTGTGTCTGATGGAAGAGTCGTTGGGGTTCGGGCACTGGATGCGGCGGGCAACCCCCTGCTGTTTTTCGGAAGGGGAGTCCTACTGGCCAGTGGTGGCGGCGGCCAAGTCTATAGTGACACCACGAATCCAGCCGTCGCGACTGGCGATGGAATCGCGATGGCCTACCGAGCAGGCGCGGAAGTTTCCGATATGGAGTTTTATCAGTTTCACCCGACAGCGCTGAGTGTGCCGGGAGCGCCTCGTTTTCTGTTGTCGGAAGCCCTGCGTGGCGAGGGAGCCTATTTGCGCAACCACCGCGGCGAGCGTTTCATGGATCGGTACCATCCGCTGGCGGAACTGGCGCCGCGCGATATTGTGGCGCGTGCCATCATGCGCGAAGGTGGTGGGGATGGGTCGGGAGAAGCGCTACCCGTCTATCTCGATATGCGCCACATCACAGGAAAAGATCTGCACGCCCGCTTCCCTGGCATATCTTCTTTCCTGCAAAAGTACAACCTGGACCTCTCGCGGGATTTAATTCCAGTGCGCCCCGCAGCGCACTACCTGATGGGGGGTGTGCGGACTGACTTGTGTGGGCATACCACCCTGCCGGGACTCTATGCCGCGGGTGAAGTTGCTTGTACGGGCGTCCATGGCGCCAACCGGCTGGCCAGTAATTCTTTGCTGGAGGGGCTGGTTTTCGGCGCGCGGACTGCGGAGACCATGTTGAGGGAAGATGTGTGCGGAGAAGCATCCATCCCCGCAGAAAAGACGATACCGACCCCGCAGGGAATCTCTTCCGCGAAGCCGGATAGCAGCGAAATTGCTGCCATGCGGGAGCGACTACGCAATCTCATGTGGTTGCACGCGGGCCTCCTGCGCGATCACGCCGGACTCACCACGATGCTGGCCGAACTGGAAGCCATGCGGCGGGAGCTTCCCGCAGACACGACGCGGGAGAACGCAGAATTGTGTAATTTGCATACAGTTGCAAAGTTGATTGTGAACTCGGCCCTGGCGCGGAAAGAATCTCGCGGAGCACACGCGCGCACAGATTTCCCCGAACACGCTCCAGGCCGTGTCCGGCATTCCAGGATGGTGAACGGTCACGTCGATTTCGTGGATTTTAATGAATCTGAATGGTTGACGCATTCCGCTTGCTCAGGAGCGACCAAATGACGGTGATCGCAATCGCTGAACCCAGCACAGTGAGCGAAACCCAAATTGGAATGGTATAGAAGTCACCCAGAATCATTTTGATGCCAACAAATGCCAGGATCGCGACCAATCCATAGCGCAATTTGTGCAGCCGTTCCAGCGCCGCCGCCAGCGTGAAATACAGGGAGCGCAGGCCGAGAACGGCAAAAACGTTGGACGAGTAGACGACAAACGGGTGATGCGATACCGCCAGTACAGCCGGAATTGAATCGGTTGCGAACACCAGGTCCGTTACCTCAACCGCAATCAACGCAACAAACAAAGGCGTGAAACGCACGCGACCATCCTGACGCACCACAAAATGCTGCCCGTGTTCCTGGCTAACCATAGGCAGGTGCCGGGTGAACCGTTCTATCCACTTCGGCGCTTCACCTGTTTCCGGCTTAAGCGATTTCCGTAACAAACTCCAGGCTGCATAAAGAAGAATGCTGCCAAAGATGTAGGTCATCCATGAGAAGGCGTCCAGCAGTCGAATGCCGACAAAGATCATAATGCCGCGCATGACGATGGCACCGAACACACCGAAAAAAAGTAAGTGCCGTTGTTGCGTGGGTCTCAAATGAAACGCCCGGAAGAGGATGAGGAAAACGAAAAGATTGTCGATACTGAGAGCTTCTTCGATCCCATAGCCGGTCAGATATTCCAGCGCATACGTTTGAGAAAGCTCGAAATGGATGAAGAGTGCGAAGAGGAACGCTGCCAGAATCCACGCCGCAGTTAGCCAGTAGGCGCGCCGCGCAATCGTCCGTTCTCCGAGTTTGTTTCGAGTAAAGAACCAATCCGCTGCGAGCAACGAGAGCACGACCACATGAAACAGCACCCACAACCACAAGGGTGCTCCGCCAAACATCTCGCGCAGGATCGATGGTTCTATTGCCATGGGTGGATACTATCGTTTGTCACGGATGGATACTATCGCTGGTTCAGCAAATGGATAGCCTGCAATACTGTCTGACCGACAACCATCAAGCTGTGCGCGCTGATTTTGTCCATGGTGTCCTGTGCGGTGTGATGGTAGCCATCGGGCAGCAGAACGGTGTGCGGGCCGTAATCGTAGTCAATTATGTCCGCGCTGGGAACCCCGCGCTGCACGAATGGGAGATGGTCATCTTCAATGGCGGTGTTGGTCGCGAAAAAATAGGATTGGCCGCCCACATCCGTCGCAGCTTGTTTCACCAGATCGAGCAGCCAGCCTGTAGAATTCTGGTCGCGTGCGATGTCCAAATGTTTGTCTCCGATCATATCGACCAGGATGAAGGCCCGGATGCGTTTCAGGGTTCCATCACGATCCCATTTTGCCGCTAGATCACGGCTGCCATACAGGGAATCGGTGTTGGACCATTGCTGAATGGCTTCCTCCCCATCGAAAAACACGAGCCATACGCTGTCGCCGTCCAGCGTGCGACCGCGCAGGCAATTCGCCATTTCTATGAGCAGACCGCTGGTGGAAGCACCGTCATTGGCGCCCACATACTCGATATTGCGTAGCGGATAATTCGTTTCGTAATGCGAAGCCAGAACGATGACGCCAGTCTTTTTACCGGGAAATTTGACGATGAAATTGTGCATCGTCATCACGCCCGCAGGCGTATTTGCCGCAAAGGTGTCCTCTTCGAGATGGTCTTTCGCAAATTGCTTCTTGAGAAAAGCTTCTGCGCAAACATGCCCCTTACTCCCGATCCAGCGAGGTCCGCAGTTTACTATTTGCTGCGCATAGTGGTAGGCGCGACTTCCATTGAAGCGCACCGCCACAGACCCATGTGCAGCATGACCGGTTTGTGCCACAGCGGTGCAGGGAAGGGCAATGCCGCAGGAGAGCGCCAGAGCCCACAGGAGCATCCGGCGCGCGAACTGTCGAAACATTACGCCCCCTGCTTTTCTTTCTTTTCTTTCTTAATTCTGTTGCGACGATCCGGATGGACCATATGGGCCACGCCAATACTGATTACGTAGAGCAGCAGCATCGGCGTAGCAAAAATACACATGCTCAGCGGATCCGGCGTCGGGGTAATAATGCCGGCAACGATGAAAATGACCAAAATCGCATATCGGATGTTCTTGATCAGCCATTTGGAGCTGACAATCCCGAACAATGCCAGAAAGAAAATGAGAATCGGCAGTTCAAACACAATTCCCAGGCCGAGAATGACGGTCGAGAACAGCTCCATGTATTCGCTGATTGTTACGACAGGTTTGAACTGTGCACCGTATCCGATGAGAAACGTCAACGCGCCCGGATAGACAAAACGGTAGCCGAAGTACGCCCCGGCGAGAAACAGCCCAACCGTTGCGCTCATAAAGGGGACAACGTAACGCTTTTCGTTCTGATACAGGCCCGGCGCAATGAACAGCCATACCTGGTACAGAATGAACGGAGAAGCGAGAATGATGCCGCCGAACAACCCGATCTTCAAATAGAAATTGAACGGGTCCATCGGGTTCAGATACGCAAGCTGGGTTGGGAGATGGTTGTCAGAAAGAGCCTTGGTAATGGGCTCAATCATCAGTGCGGAGATGCGGTCATGAAAGCCGTAGGCGACGCAGAAGCCGGCACCGATAGAAAGCAGCGAATACACAAGTCGCTTGCGGAGCTCCTGGAGATGCTCCAGCAGACTCATGCCGGGCAGATCCGCCCGGTCCCCCACTGCCGCGCGGGCGCGATCTAATAGATCAACCATGGGCGACGTCCGCTACCGTAGAGGCCGTGTTGTGATCAGCCGGTTCGTGTTCAGGCGCCGGGGCCGCGTTCTCTGGCGACGGAATATCAGAGGTGGAAATGCTCGATTGCCGTTCCGATTCGCCAGATGGCAGAGCTTCGTCCATTGTCGGCATTCCCGGTTCTGTGCCTGGATAGGGAAGGGCAGTGCGCGGCTGAGAGCCAGTTGCCGGCCGAATTGTGGGCGGGATATCGGCAGAATCATCGCCTCGCTGAATGCCTTCGGCGGATTCCGCTTCTGCCGGGCCTTCATCGAGATCATTCAGTTCATAGGAGTCCCGATACTCTACGTTGGGATGTTGACCCACCGGAAGCGTTTCCTCCGTGTAGGTCATGTCGGATGGTGCCGAATCTTCCGTGTAGGCCATGTCAGATGCAGATGAGTCGTACGAGTCGGTTTCAGAGTCTATGGAGGTTGGGGTGGAATCCGGCTCCGAAATGGACGATTCCTCTGTGCTGCTGGACGCGGAACGTTTTGGGGTATCGGTTAGATCGGCCAGTCGCAACTCTTCTTCAATTTGGAATTTGAATTCGTTGCTGGCGCGACGAAACTCGCCGACCAGTCGGCCAAGTTGCCGCCCAATCTCCGGCAGTTTCTTGGGTCCGAAAATAATCAACGCCAAAACGAAGATAAAAGCTGTGTCAGGCAGACTCATCGAACTCCATCATACTGAATTCATCATACTGAAATGGGGGTAGCCGAACAAACCGCGAAAGAGGGGCGCGCGGGCGTAGCCTTAAGGCAACGGGACAATCAAGGAGGGTTGGTATGGCTCATCAAAATTCCACTCCGGAGGGTGGCAAGCAGATCGCAACGATCGATACAGTTCCCACCGGCCAGAAGCAGTCTGTGAACGGGAGCAATTGCGTGCCGCGCACGTATATCCACCACATAAAAGCAGATGGCGTGAATGTCTTTTATCGTGAAGCTGGCCCGGTGGATGGGCCGGTTATGCTCCTGCTACATGGGTTTCCCACATCGTCATTTCAATACCGTGAGTTGATCCCAAGGCTTGCCGATACATACCGTGTGATCGCTCCGGACCTACCAGGATTCGGGTTTACTGACATTCCCGATCAGCGCGCGTACACGTATTCCTTCGATGCGTTGACCCACACAATATCGGCCTTTGTTGAGGCATTGCACCTAAAGCGGTATGCTCTGTATGTTTTTGACTATGGCGCGCCGGTCGGGTTTCGCCTTGCGATGGCTCATCCGGAACGCGTAACTGCGATCGTTTCGCAGAACGGCAATGCATATGAAGAAGGGCTTGGAGATGTTTGGACCCCGATTCAGCGCTACTGGAAAAATCCATCTGTGGAAAATCGCGAGACTGTACGTGAGGCTCTCAATCCCGAGGGGCTTCGCGCGCAATACATCACCGGGGTACCAGACCCTGACAGGATTGCACCGGAAGGGTACACGCTTGATGCTGCGATGATTGCGCGGCCCGGCAATATGGAAATCCAATTGGACCTCGCTCTTGACTATGCCAACAACGTGAAGCTGTATCCCGCGTTTCAGGAGTATTTCCGCAGGGCAAAACCGCCGCTGCTTGCGATCTGGGGTAAGCACGATCTATTCTTCATCCCAGCTGGCGCTCAGGCCTTTCGTCGCGACAATCCCAATGCGACCGTCCAGATGCTGGATACCGGCCACTTCGCGCTGGAAACGCATGTAGAAGAAATTGCTTCTGCAGTGAAGAAGTTTCTGAAGGCAGCAATACAAGAGGTTGGATGAGTCGCCTCAAACGAGACGCTTCTCAATACCTGCTTCCGGGGGAGACCTAAGAGATGGATCAGGGAATTCGATCTCTGGTAAGTCGCTATTCGGTCGATGAAACTGTTACGCGCCTTCAGGCTTTGCTGGAAGAGAAGGGTGTGAAGCTTTTTTGTCTTGTTGATCATTCCGGAGAAGCCTTGGCAGCTGGCTTCCAAATGCCTCCGACGAAGTTGCTGATCTTTGGAAATCCAAAAGCCGGGACCCCTCTTATGCTCGCGGAGCCGAGTGTTGCGCTCGATTTGCCCCTCCGAGTTCTTGTCTCGCAAGCAGCGGATGGAACGACGAGGCTTTCCTGGAACGATCCGGCATGGATGCAACAGCGGCACGGTTTCCCAAAAGAACTTACGGCAAACATCGCTGCTGCTGCTGTGCTTGCAGAAAAAGTCGCGGAGTGATTGCTCTCATCCGGGCAAATTTTTCTAAAAGCAGACCAGGGAGTCCGAGACCACCTCAGTGTTGTCGGTTATTCGAGAGGCGATTCCGTCACTCTACCATCTGACAAATGAGATTCTTGGCTGACACCGTATTACAATCGAATCACAGGGATTTTTTACGTGGGATGAATCGTACGCCCGAGTAAAACGTCCAATGAACTGTTGCAACAACCCCGTGGGCTGGGTGGCATGGCAGAACAGAACGCCAACGTCACAGTGAGTCTGCTGCAACGAGCGATTTTACGGAAATGCTTTCAACATCCCCGTTCCGGTGCGGCGACGCGCTTGGAACTGAAGGCGGAAAATCATGACGACGTTAGTTGAGCCCGTTTCGAGGCTGCGCGAGAAACCTACACACGATACCTGCTCCTTAGATAACTATTTGGTGATGCCGGATGACACCATGGATGATCGCATTGCGGCTGCCCGGGCAAAACTCGGGAAAGATGCGATGATTCTTGGGCATCATTATCAGCGGGATGAAGTGATCCGC
Source organism: Acidobacteriaceae bacterium (assembly GCA_039924215.1). Lineage (GTDB taxonomy): Bacteria > Acidobacteriota > Terriglobia > Terriglobales > Acidobacteriaceae > JAKAAZ01. The sequence continues at coordinate 563 of JBDTBI010000245.1, read as the reverse complement.
TTCGCGGACTTCTCGGGCGATTCCTACAAACTGTCCAAAAAAGCGTCGGAATCGGACAGCCGTTACATTCTGTTTTGCGGTGTCCATTTCATGGCGGAGAGCGCGGACATCCTCGCGCATCCTGGCCAACAGGTTATCCTGCCGGATTTGAATGCAGGCTGCTCGATGGCCGACATGGCGGACATTTCCCAGGTGGAAGAATGCTGGTCAAAGCTGCAGTCGGCTGGCCTGGACACGCGCGCGATGGGCGGACTGATTCCGCTTACGTATATGAACTCCACCGCAGCCATCAAGGCGTTTTGCGGTGAACGCGGCGGTCTGGTCTGCACCTCTTCCAACGCCAAGGCTGCGTTTGACTGGGCGTTTGCGCGAGCGAGCCGGATCCTGTTCCTTCCCGATCAGCATCTTGGGCGCAATACCGCGTATGCCATGGGTATCCCGATGTCAGATACAGCATTGTGGGACCCGTATCAAGCCAATGGCGGCTTGACGCCGGACCAGCTCCGTGCCGCTCGCATTATTTTATGGAAAGGGCATTGCTCGGTGCATCAGCGGTTTTTGCC
>JBDTBI010000244.1:0-5947 GCA_039924215.1 Acidobacteriaceae bacterium | reverse complement strand
CGGTTCAATGGCAATCAGTTTGTAAATCACATAGCCTGCGACTTGTTTGGAAGGGCCCTGATGAATCGGCAATACCGGGGTGAACTGCCCAGGCTGCAGTTTACCGACGGCGGTATAGATCTCCGGTTCCGACTTCAGTTGCGACTCACGAATAAAACCCGTGTCGCCTCCACTGGAGGACGTATTTGGGTTTTCCGAGTAATTCATAGCGATGGTGGCAAAGCTGGCGCCCGTTTCCAACTGGTTGTGCAGGGCATCGATCTTCTTGCGCGCCTCCGCATCCGTATGCGCCTTATTGTTTTGCAGATTCCCAACCCGCTCCATCGGAGTCGGAGTGACAACGATCTGCGCCAGGTGATACTCCGGCTCCGTCAGATTGAAGTCGACCTTGTGAATGTTGTAGAAATTGGCGACGTCATCGGCTGAGATATTGATCTTCGCTTCGATCTCTTTGTTCAGCACCTTTTCGGTGGTCAGGTTCAACCAGATATCGCGGCGAACATCCGCCAGAGTCACTCCCTGGGCTTTCAACTTTTCATCGAATTGCTGGTCCGTGTAGGGCGCTTTCATCTGAGCGATTTTGGCATCGACCTCCGCGTCCGTTGCCACCAGGTGCAGTTTTTCCGCCTGCTGCCGGATCATCTCCTCGCCAACCTGCTGCTTTAGAATTTGAAGCTTCAGCGTGGCGGACTCGTCTGCCGTCGGCGCCTGCTGCATAGAATTAACCTGGATCTTGTAGTACTTGTCCACTTCCGATTTCGTGATCGAATGGCCATTGACCGTCGCCATCACATCCGGGTTCGGCTTGCGCGAGCATCCGGTGAGCGTGGCGAAGAAGAGAACTCCGGCCGTGGTGGTCACGCCAATCTTGCGGGCGCGCTGAAGAACCGCCCTTGAGACGCCGCGAGAGACAACAACGCTGGTAGATGAAAACAATGTTTGCATGATGACGTTCAATCCATTCTCCATTCACTAGCCTGCCCGGCATTCAGTTGCCGGGATCGTTGCCTGAAACGATTGCCTTTCACTCCTGGCACATACTACTAATTGCCGGGCACTGCTGAAGGCGTTGCCGTATTGCCGTTTCCCTGCGGGGGCGGCACCTCTCCCGCATCTCGAATGGCGCGATCGACGATGTTCCAGAGTACTTCCTGCGAAAGGGCTCCGACAGCGCGCTCTCCATTGATGAACAAGGTCGGGGTGCCGTCGATACCCAGCAAATCGCCCTGTTTAATGGAAGCGCGGATTCCGGAATTATCCTGCTTGACAAGGCAAGCGTCCAACTTTCCCGCATCCACTTTCTGTCGAACACCTTCGGCCCGGGTCGCATCGTCCAGCTTTTTGAAACTGGCGCTTAAATCCGGCTGAGGTTGATTCCCGGAGATCTCAGCGTCATGGTCATGAATATAGTCGACCAGGCTCCAGTATCCAGTGGGACTCTGTGCCGCCAGGCAATTCACATCTACCGCGGCATGCATGGCCCAGGGATGAAACGGGAGCGGATAATCCTTGTAGATGAATCGGACCTGGTCGCCATAATGCTTTTCCGTGGTGGGAAACAAAACGGCATTCATCCGGGCGCAAAATGGGCATTCCAGATCGTCGAAGCTGATGATGGTTACTTTCGCCTTGGGATTTCCGCGAACCGGGCGTCCCAGGATGTTGATGTTCGACGCCGGATTTTTTGAAAGATCGAATTTTTCCAGCCGCGCTAAGGTATTGTTGTCCTTTGAAATCAGAAAGGACATGGTCTTTTTCTGGGGCCCTTTGCTGAAGCTCACAGGCAGCGTATCGTATCCAGCGATGTCACTTTTGCTGCGCTGGCCCAGACTCACGGTGTAATCCGGCGGAACGTTATATTGCGAGCGAATTGTCAGCTCAATCTGCCGGTCGAGCTTCGCCTGCAGCGAGTTCAAGGCAGGAGCCGTCTGCGCCTTGCAGCCTAATCCGGCAGCCAGCATGAAAATCACGATAAAACGAAATATACGCAACGAGTTTCCCATTGAGTTTGTGTCTCTTCATTATCACACGCAGGGGCGGGTTGTCGCTTTGGCGAAGCCGGTTGGTATCGGGTCTATTTTGTGTCTGTCGCCAGGTTTGAAGCTCGCCTGGTTTTGACCCAAGCAGGCGGTTGCACCGACGCATTTCTTGATGACTCCCCAACCTACCATGAAGCATACTGGCATCCTGGGGAATGGCCTTTCTTTGACTTTAGGGAAAGACCCGGAAACTGAATCCTGACGGAGAGTGGAAATGTTCAATGTCGTCTTTGCTGTGGCCGCCGTGCTAGGCGCGACCATCCATATCGCATTCTCCCCCAGGAGGCGCAGCAGTGGAGTTGCCATCGCCGAGACCTACCTGATCTATCTTTTCTTCATTTACGTTGGGTTGATGGGGTTACTGACGGCCTATGCGCATGTGTTTCGTCCGGTTCAGACCTCAGCCTCCATCGGATGGCTGACAAGCCCCTACGAATACGAGGTTGGAATGGCCGATTTGACAATCGGCGTTCTGGGAGTTTTATGCCTATGGTTTCGGGGCAACTTCTGGCTGGCAACAGCGATTGCCAATGCTGTCTGGCTGTTGGGAGATGCTGCGGGGCACATCCGACAGATGGTTCTCTTCAACAATCATGCCTTGAATAATTCCGGGATTTTTCTGATCGCGGAAATCGCTACGCCGATAGTGCTTCTGATTCTGACGCTCTACCATCGCCATGCAATTCCCGAACGAAACATGCGTAGAAGCGGGCTGAACCGCGCGCCTTAGAAGAGCCTCTGCGCGCGCACCAGGCTACCCACCGCCGCTACGCCGGACAGCGTCAGGTTGAATGTGATGGGAGTTTCGTTACGGATTGTACCGAGCGCATAGTGCTGTACCTCGACGGTAAGACCGCAGCAATTCCTGTTATAGGTTACTTGTAGGCCACCGTATTCCAGCGCGCGCCCTTCTACCGTGAAGTTGCTCTTTGCCGCAGCGCTAAAGCCGGGCTTGGTAATGGCGCCGTAGCCCAGCAGAAGCTGCATCTGGTTATAGTTCACAAAATTCGGCGGCTGATTGGGAGGCATCGGCGTTTCCCCGACGGCATTCAACAGGGAGTGGCCCAGGCCGGAAAAGAAATTCCCGTGCCGATAATCGAAAAAAATGTCGCTGGCCGCCCATCTGCCTGTTTTCGCGTCGTAGTCGGAATCCCACTCCAAGTCTGTGTTGAAGCTGGGATCGATACGCAGCCGGGAGACGATTGGGGAGACATCGCGCGGAGATGTGATGTAGGCGATGCCGCTTAAATCCAGTGTGGTGGAAAATACGTTGCGGCGTCCGGAAATGACGGCGTTGCCGAAGGTCGGATCAAAAAAGTATTTCTGCCCGACGAACCAGGAGAGCAACTGGCGTGAAGTTTCTCCGCAGCCTCGATTCTCCGGCTCCAGCAGTTCCAGCCGGGTGAGCGTGTTGTCGCAGGGCTTGGGGTGAAGCCATTTCAGAAAAATTCTCTGTGTGACTCCATATTCCAGTTCACTTGTGGCGCTGTAGACATCCCTAGAGTCAAAGCGCGGAACGTTGTTGAAGTTATGGACACCGGCCACATAGCGATAGTTCAGTTCCGGCTCAATGGTGTGGCGAAGCGCCACGCCAAAATTGTTCGCCAGATATGAGCCGGTAAAGTCGCGCTCCAGCACGGGAGGCAGAATTTGCAGATCCGTTTCAAGGGCGGCGCGATTCAGGCCAGCGTTCTCTGGCGTCGGAACGGCATCTTCTCCCGGCAACGCTCCGGGCTGAGGGGCTGGAGCTGTGGACGAAACGGGGCCCAGTTGCTGACTGTGCGAGTACGTCGTCTCGCGCAGCCCCACAGTGGGGCGAAATGTCCATCCCCCCGCGATCCACGGAAAAGAGAAATGTGGGAAAAGATCGAGGCGACCCACGTGATGGGCGCGAAAATAGGGCTCCGCGCGCGACAGGAATCCGAAGGATGCTTCGCCGCCTGCCAGAACTCCCGAATGGCCCAGATCATGGTCCCCAGCATCAAATTCCAACTGCGGCAGATGCAGAATGCGAATTTCATCTCCGGGGGTGTTGCTGGCAAATTTTTCGTAGCGTTCCATATCGAAGGTGCTGGCAAAGCCATTTTTTTCATGCGTCAAAAAGGCCCAGGACTTGACCTCCGAAGCGACTGCCAACGCATAGTTTTCCGCGAACACCTGCCGGTATGTGTAGGAACTGAGATATTCAGCGTTGATGATGGCGCGTGAGTAGGATGTGATGTCATGGCGCGCGGTAACGACCGTGTCCTGGCCGCCTTGATTCACATGCACCGGTGGAAGACCGCGGTCCTCCACACCGCTGTACCGTCCATGGACAAAATCCTTTCCAAAGCCCTTATATCGAAATTCCGCATTCTGCTGAAAGCCTCGCTTGGAATAATATTGCAGGCCAAGCCTCAAATCCGCGCTGCGATTGATGACCCAGTAGTATTGCTCGCCGATCACGGTGCCCTTGATGCTGGATCCGGTTTCAAGCTGTGGAATCAGGAAGCCCGATTGCCGGCTGGCGGTATCGACTCCGTGGGTGACATAGGGCAGATACAAAACCGGAACGGATAGCACGTTGAATGTCGCGTTTTTGGCCCTGGCGATGCCATTGCCGACGAGAATCCGAGGCGCGAGAATGCGCCAGTCAGGCTGCGGCAGGAGGCAGGAGGTCATGCTGCCGTCGCGCAACTCATATTCATCCGGGCCTTTTTTGATCAGTTCTTTGGCGGTGATCAAAAAAGGATTCGTGGAGGTATAGAGGCTACGATTGCTGATTTGTGCCGCAGATGCCCGTAGTTCTGGTTCAAATAGATTGCCCGCGGATGCGTGCAGCACGCCCACCGAACCGACGATGTTATAGAAGTGACCGGTTTGCAGCTTCAGATTCATGGTGCCGTGATCGGCGGCGAAATCCTCCTGATCGGGGCCGCCGGTTACCTGCAAATGGCCGTTCGCATCGATATCCCCGGTGGCGGAGTTGTACGCCGCATGATCGGCAAGGATGACGTAATCCTGGTATTCGATCTCTACTTCCCCGCGCAGGTCATATGTGTCCCCATGCTTCGACTGCTGCAGGGCATGGATGGTAACGGGGACGCCGGTGGGCGGCGCAGGAACGGGTACGGCAATTGGCGGAGTGATGAGCGCAGCCTGCGGCGCATTGGGAAGCGCTGCATCCGCCGACGCGGCGGAGGAAATCTTTTGCTGTATTCCAGTTTGCTGCGTTGCCGTTTGTTGAGTTGCATGGAGAGCAGGCAGAAGCCGCATGGTCAACGTCTGCGCGTTCATTCGCACATGACAAAACGCGAGCAGCATGGTACAGATACAAACACGGGTTCTCATGGCCGGAACTCTTTCAGTGTAACGGTTCCAGCTACAGTGGAAGTATCGGCCGTCATTTTTGCACCCGCCGCTCTGGCTTTCGACATCTTTGGATCCACGCCGCATTCGTGCTCCGCATAGCGCGCCTGATCCTATTTGCCCCTCCGCGATTCTTTCTTCCCAGTTCCAAAAAATATGTGCCCGTGCGCGAGCAGACGAACCGTTTCCGACACGGAAAATCTCGGTAGATGGAAAAAGTCAATAAAAAACAACACGTCGGCGTGCTTTTTATTGATAGTTGCACTATTCTTGAGGCTATAAATAGAGGAGAGGGTGAGTACACTATTGTCCGCGTCCCAAACGACATTGGTTCCCCAGCAAGAGACGCTGTCCGATGACTGGAAACAGCAGTTGACGAAGCGTCTGGATGCATATCGGGCGCATCATCCACAAGCGGCCGCGTTACCTGCCTCCACGAAAAGCAACTCCACCAATTCGCGCGCCTCCAACATTGCGCGCACCGTGGCGTCACGGTATGCAGCCGCGCCCACGTACCGCGAACTGCTGGTTGCCGCCGCGCAAGCTGCGCGCGCGGAGGA
>JBDTBI010000243.1:0-2869 GCA_039924215.1 Acidobacteriaceae bacterium | reverse complement strand
TCCGAATGGTGCGTGTGTTCGTTTCGCTGGGTGTTGAAAAGATCCGGTTGACGGGCGGCGAGCCTTTGCTGCGTAAAGGACTCATCGGAATGATCTCCGAGCTGGCGAAGATGCGTACTGCATTTTCTACGGACGGCGTCCCGCTGGCTGCCGGTACGGGGCAGCCTCTTGATATTGCTTTGACGACCAACGGGCACCTGTTGGAGGAGCTGGCAGAGCCGCTCAAAGATGCGGGCCTGAGCCGCATCACCGTCAGTATGGATGCAATCGATCCTGAGAAATTCTCTCGCATTACGCGTGTGCCGAAAAGTTTTGGCAAGGTTCTGGCCGGCGTGCGCGCCGCCAAACGCGTTGGACTCGATCCGGTAAAAATCAACTGTGTTTTATTGCGCGGCTTTAACGAAGATCAGATCGTCGAGTTTGCAAAATTCTCGCGCCAGGAAGGCGTGATCGTCCGCTTTATTGAATTTATGCCGCTGGAAGAAGATCGCGTCTGGACTCCCGAGGTAGTCGTTCGTCTGAAAGAAATTCTGACAGCGCTCAATGGATTCCAGCGCGTGGTGCCACTGGCTCCCAATACCGCCAGCGAAACGGCTCTTCGCTACACGTTTCCGGATGGCGTTGGTGAGATCGGCATCATCGCGCCAGTCTCGCATCCTTTCTGCAGGCACTGCAGTAGGGTTCGGCTCACATCAGATGGGAAATTGCGCACTTGTCTGTTTTCGCAATTTGATCACGATTTATACGGCGTTCTGCGTCGAGGTGAAGACGATGCGGCACTGGCCCAGTTTATTCGCCGGGTGGTGGACCAGAAGGAAGCTCGGCACCATATCGGCGAGCCGGACTTTCTGAAACCCTCCCGCAGCATGGTCCATATCGGCGGATAGCCTGTCCGTTCTGCCCGCTTCTCTGGGAGTACCCGGTCTAACCTCTCCAGCATTGGGATGAAGAAACCATCGATCCCATTCAGTCTCTGCGGTACAGTATAAATTCAGGAATGCTCGTATTGGGTTCGTACACAGAACCTGCGTCATGAGCGTGCCTATGCGGCATACTGGGGTTTTAGAATGAGGCTTTGTCGGTGAAACCAATTCGCTTTCCAGATGGCCAACCGGCGCTGGAGATTCAGACGTTTCACGAGGTCGCCCGCGCCCTCACCTCGTCTGTCGATCTCAACTCGATTTTGAATTCCATCATGCAGCAGATGACCCGTTTTTTCAATCCGCAGGCGTGGTCGCTGCTGATTCTGGATGAGCCGAAACGTCAACTGTATTACGGCGTCGTCTCCGGCGGCCAAACGGAAAAGTTACAAAACAAGAGAATCCCTCTCGGTCAGGGGATTCCCGGCTGGGTCGCACTTCACGGCGAACCGATGATCCTGAACAGTGTTCCGGATGATCCGGAACTGGCGGATGTACTTCCGGAAAATGGCGGTCGGGTAGAGTCCATTATCTGTCTCCCTTTGCGGGTGCGGACCCATATCTATGGCGTATTGCAACTGGTGAATTGTCATCCGGAGAACATGGATAATCATGAGATATTTTTTCTCCACGCTCTCTGCGACTATGCCGCCATTGCCATCCAGAATGCCCGTGTCGTCGAGCAAATTCAGCAGTTGACGATTACCGACGACTGTACCGGGCTCTACAACGCTCGTCATCTGTATGACCGGCTGGAACATTCACTGGAGCGGAGCCAGCGGAGCCGCAAACCCGTTAGCCTGATCTTTTTCGATCTCGATCACTTCAAGCTGGTCAACGACACCTATGGGCACCTGAACGGAAGCAGGCTACTGAAGGAAGTCGGGGATATGGTGCACGAGAGCCTGGGCCTGATTGAAACCGCCTACCGATACGGTGGCGATGAATTTGTCATCTTGATGCCGCATCAGTCGAAGCAGCGTGCGTTGGAACTGGCAAACCGGTTGATGGAAAAGCTCCGCGCCACTCGATTTCTACCGGATTCCGGCCTGGACCTGCAGATTCTTGCCAGCTTCGGAGTCGCCAGCTTTCCGGAAGATGGCCTGGACATCCACGCGGTGATCCGCGCTGCTGACACAGCCATGTATCACGTCAAAAATACAACCCGTAATGGCGTCGTCGGCGCTGGACAGTACACTCCCGACGCAGAACCCTGAGATCAGAAGGCCGGCCTCCGTTCACGTGATTGTCCGGCACTTGCGAGGAAAGCTCTATTGGTTGGCCCCGGCTGCGGCCTTGCGCAGGTCGATATCGCCTCTCTTTACAGAGATGTGCAACAGGGGACCGCCTCCTCCGACGGAACCGGAGGCTACGCTGCGATGATTCGCATTCTCGACCGAAAGGTTGAAGTCCGTATTCACGTGACCATCGGCGGCGGAACCTTGCACGGAAAACTTCGCATCCTCTGGAACCGTCACCTGTACCGAGCCATTGCGGTTTTCTATATTCATGGCGCCGAGCGGATCGAGCGCGCTGATCTCGATGCTGCCATTGGCGTTACTTGCCTGCACGTCACCGCGGATGTTGTGCAACGTGATGTTCTTGGCGCGCGTGCTGACTGAAACCGGCCCGGTGGCGTTTTCCACCTCCAGATTGCCGCTATCCAGAGAAACTGAGCCCGCCAGCTGCGCCAATTGAATATCGGCCCGGCTGGAATGGAAGCGTAGCGATCCAACCAAATGTTCCAAGTGCACATCCCCAAAAAAGTCGCCATTCAAGGTCGAGGACCAAGTGACCTGTGAGAGAGTGACATCATTCATTCGCCCATTGAGAATCAAATCGCTCTGGAGGTTGCTGGCAGAGAAATCTCCTCGATGCATCGTTACATGGACAGGGCCCACGATGCTGGTCAGTTGCACATCTCCCCGGTTGGAGTTGATGGTGACCGC
>JBDTBI010000242.1:0-4382 GCA_039924215.1 Acidobacteriaceae bacterium | reverse complement strand
GCTGATTCTCCGGCGAGTTTAGGGAACCGATAAGAATCTTCCGTATTCAAACGAGATGGCGCCGGGATCGCGGGCAGGTCTCCTGGGCCGGCGGGATCAGGAGTTTTTGTCGTTGACTTTTGCCTGTCGGGAAAGAGCGCTGTGGATGTTTTCCCAAACTGCAGGACTGGGGTCGTGGATAGGAAGCAGTAATTTCGCCTGGGCCGCGATATATTCCAGATCCCGCACCAGCGAGGAGCATGTGTCGCAGGTTTTCAGATGCGGATGATCGAGAAGATCGACGCCGGAGTCGAACAATTCCGGCAACTGGTGCTGGAACTCACTACATTCTTTGGGCGTGTGGTTATGGTTCGATGTCATGCTTCTGCCCTCCCGCTCTCACCTTCGCGCAGCAAATAGCGCAGCCGCATGCGGGCCTTATGTAATTGAGATTTGCTATTGCCGATGGAGCATTGCAGCATCCCGGCAATTTCATTATGCTCATAGCCTTCTACATCATGCAGTACAAAAACCATGCGGTAGCCCGGAGGTAACTCCTCCACGGCCCGTTCCAGCGTGACACGGTCGATGGAGCCGGCGAGGGCTAGGTCGCGGGTACCAAAATCCTTGCGCGGCCCGTCTTCTTGGCTGGGCTCCAGCGTTTCTTCCAGAGAGACCAGGGGCAGACCTTTTTTCCGCAGGTGCATCAGCACCACATTGACGGCCATGCGGTGCAGCCAGGTGGAGAAGGCCGAATCGCCGCGAAAGGTGCTGATCTTGCGATGTAACTGCAGAAACGCTTCCTGCGTCAGATCTTCCGCCTCGGCGACATTGCCCAGCATGCGCAGGCACAACGAATAAACGCGGCGCTTGTGCATGTTGTACAGAATCTCAAACGATGCGCCGTCTCCCTGCTGGGCCTGTGCAATCGCAGCCAATTCGCCGGCGATTGGGGGATTGCGGCGCTGTTGCTGCTGCATGGGTCTGGCCTCAGCTGCCAGCGGTTGAGAGGGGGTGGGGGAGGGAGCTCGATCAGTTGTGCGTAACGTATTTTTCATCTTGGAATCGATAGGGTTCCCGTTTTTTCTCTGGTCGTTGTTTTGAATTTTCCGCTTATCTGAAAGGTGACCGCTTTGTCTCGTTAGAGGGCCGTGACCCGTTATGAGTTGCCCGGTGGAAATTTTTGGTGCCAACAAAGCGGGAGTAGAAACTTCGCGCAAGTCCCACGTCGGCGGTGCCTATCCTGAGTGGAGGGAACGGACGAAGAAGCAGCCGCGCTGGAAACCGGAGGTATACATATCCAGTATAAGGAAGGACGAAGAATCGGATTTTCCACGATGGGATACAAAAAATTCGTCGGTTTCATGGCATAGGCAAGACGGACGCGAGGCAGGTTGAGTATCCTTAGCACAGGCAATCACTGGCAGATGGGGTCTTCGATCAACCGTGCGCCAGAGCAAACTGGGCCCATAGGCGATTCGCCAGGATGGCAGCATTGGCGCCGAGTTGCTGCTGAAAAAACACTTCTGAGTCGGAGTGGTGTTAGACGGGGCGCGGATGAGCATATTTCTTTGCTGAAGTTACAGACACCCAAGGAGTTTCGCAGCCTGCGGCAGGTCGCGCGAACAGGACTTTGCGCGGCGGTCCTATTCCTGTCTACAACGGCGTTTGCGGCGGCCCCTGGGCGCGCGCAGCAATTGGCGAGCGGGCGCCGCACGTCCGATACAAATGCGGCTTCCACGACAGGCGCGCAAATTCCGCAAACCGTGCTGCGATATCGCGATTTGAAGGATTGGTACGGTCTAACGGTGCGCAGTGTTCGTTTTGAAGGGGTGACGGCACAGGACATTAACGGCCTGCGCGAGAAACTGGCACTGCAGCCGGGGAACAAGTTGAGCCGGCAAACTATCCAGGACAGCCTGCATGCACTGTTCGCTTCTGGACTGTACCGCGACATTGTGGCGCAGGGGACGCAAAGCAGCGGCCAGGTCGAGGTTGTATTTCGCGGAGTGCCGCAAATGTTTCTGCGAAGAGTTTCCATCCAGGGGATGAAGCAGAGCACGCTTGCGGCACAAATTCAACGCGCCACGCGCCTGGAACTGGGCGAGCCTTTTACAGAGGCGGAGTTGGATGCCGCCACCCTGCATTTGAGGCAGGCGCTGGAGCGCAACGGCTTCAATGCTCCGAAAGTGGAGGAAAAGACAGTTCCCGCCGGCAGCAACCATCTGGTGGATGTCGTCTATACCGTCGACGTCGGCAAGCAGTCGAAAATCGGGGCGGTGATGGTCAGTGGAGACGCCGCCATGGCAATGGATACGTTCCGCAAGGTTGCCAAGCTAAAGCGCGGCGCGCTGGTCACGGCAAATACGGTATCGCGGGCCCTGACACGGCTGCGGAAAAAATATCAGAAACAAAACCGGCTGGAGGCCACGGTGCGGGCCGGGCCGCAGACGTTTCACCCCGCGACGAATGAAGTGGACTACCGTTTCGACATCCATCGCGGACCGCTTGTGCGGATCAGCGCGGCAGGCGCGAAGATTTCCAGACGTGACCTGAAGCGGCTGATTCCCGTCTACGACGAGGGCGCTGTCGATCCAGACCTGCTGGACGAAGGCGACGAAAATCTTCGGGACCATCTGCAAAAGAAGGGCTATTTCGATGTGCATGTGACGCACATCGCGCGGCAACCGGAACCGAACGAAGAGCAGATTGTCTATCAGATTCATCCTGGGCGGCTGCATAAAGTGACGGCGGTGAAGATCACGGGCAATCGCTATTTTGACAAGGACCTTGTGAGGGAGCGGCTGGGTGTGGTTGCCGCGGACCATACGAATCCGCATGGAGTTTTCAGCGAGTTGCTGCTCTCGCAGGATGTAGAAGCGATTCAATCCTTATATAAGAGCAATGGTTTCGGGAATGTCAGCGTGACTCCCAAGGTGATGGATTCCGACAAGATCCATGCAGTTCCAAAGGGTGAAGTAGATGCCATCCGGATCGCCTATGAAATTCATGAAGGGGTGCAGCAGAAAATCGGCAAGGTGAGGTTGATAGGAGTGAAGCAGGTCCCCTATGCCCCGCTGCTGCTGGCAATGAATACGCGAGAGGGCGAGCCGTATTCTCTGGTGGCACTGGGGAACGATCGGCTGCAACTGTACGACTACTACTACCGGCACGGATTTTCGCAGGTGGAACTGACGTTCGAGCAGCGCCCGGAACAGGACAATCCCAACCTGATCGATATCACCGTGCATGTGGATGAGGGCAATCCGTTTTACGTCAATCAGGTGCTGATCAGCGGGCTGCACTACACCAAGCCGCGGGTCGTGAAGAAACTGCTGCAGCTTCATCCCGGCGATCCGCTTAACCGCAACGCAATTCTGGATACGCAAAAGCAACTCTATAATCTGGCGTTGTTCAATGAGGTAAATACCGGCATCGTGAATGCGCGGGGAACCGAGCCGCGGAAAGATGTGCTGGTGAACCTGACGGAAGCCCACCGCTGGACGTACGACTATGGCTTCGGCTTTGAAGTCCAGACGGGCACGCCCAAAAGAAATTGTCCTTCGGCGGCATCGCTGATTGAGCTGGGCGCGAATCCAGATTCGTTCGTATGTAATCCGAATGGCAAGTTTGGCATCAGCCCGCGCGTTTCCTTCGACGTAAGCCGCATCAACCTCGGCGGCCGCGATCGAACGATCAGCCTGCAGACCGCATACGGCACGCTGGAACAGCAGGCCATCATGACGTACAACGTCCCAAAATTTTACGATCACAAGACATTCGACTTTACAATTTCCGGCGGATACATCAGCAATCAGAATGTAACCACCTATGAAGCGTCTTCCATTAGCGGCTCGGTGCTGTTTACGGAGCGGCCCAGCCGGGCCAATACGTTCATCTATTCGATGACCTATCGGTATGTCTATGTCAATCCCAACAGCCTTCAGGTAAGCGCGGAATTGATCCCGCTGCTGTCGCAGCCCACGCGCGTTGCCGGCCCCGGCATCACCTGGGTCCACGACACGCGCGACAATCCATTGAATGCGACCAGGGGATGGTATCTTTCGGCGCAGCAATTTTTTGCGTGGCAGGGATTTGCGTCGCAGGCGAACTTCAATCGCGTCGATGTTCAGGAGGCGAATTATCATCGCTTGAACAAGCGCGGCTGGATTCTGGCCCGCAGCACGCGCATCGGTTTTGAGAATACCTACGGAGATCCTGCCTACAATCTGATTCCTTTGCCGGAACGCCTGTATGCCGGCGGCGCAACATCGCACCGAGGATTCTCTGTAAACGCGGCAGGACCCCGCGATTTACAGACGGGCTTTCCGGTCGGCGGTTCGGGGGCATTTGTGAACAGCACGGAACTGCGCATTCCTCCAGTGGCCCTGCCGTTGATTGGC
>JBDTBI010000241.1:0-4785 GCA_039924215.1 Acidobacteriaceae bacterium | reverse complement strand
AGCGCGGCGGAGAGAAATGCGACAATGAGATGCCGTGTTCTCTCTCTGGTTGTATCGGAGTGACGGCACCACAACACCATACCCACGGCACTGATTAAGTACGGAATCGCAGTAATCCAACCGGTGTGAGTCAGAGCAAGCCCTTCTGACTCGAGAATACGTGGCACCCAGAACCCCAGGGCGTAGAGGCAAATCATCAGGGTGAAGTAGGCCAGGGTAAAGCCGAGTACCATTCGGCTGCGCAGCAAATGTGTCCACGATGCATGCGCCGGAGTGGCTGGAGATTCAGCCGCAACCGCAGTCAGCAGGCGCGTCTGTTCCTCCGCGGACAGCCAGCGCGAGTCTCGAGGCCCATTGGCAAGCACAAACGGAACAATGATCCCAAAGACAAGGGCGAGGCCGCCTTCGATGAGAAAAAGCCATTGCCAGCCCCGCAATCCCGCAATGCCATTCATCCCAAGAATGGCGATCGAGAATGGCGCTCCCACTACGGTTGATAGTGGAATGGCGACAATAAACAGCGCCATCAGGCCACCGCGCACGGAAGCCGGTAACCAGAACGTAAGGTAGAGCACCACGCCGGGGAAAAATCCCGCTTCTGCAGCACCCAGAAGAAAGCGCATCAGCATGTAGGACGGACCAGAGTGAACGAAAACGAGTCCCACCGAGACCAGTCCCCAGAGAACCATCAAAACGGCAATCCAGATCCGGGCGCCCACCTTGACCAGCATGAAGTTGCTGGGAACTTCAAACAGAAAATATCCGAAAAAGAAAATGCCGGCACTAAGGCCGAATACTGTGTTGCTGATGCCAAGATCGCTGTTCATAGTAAGAGCGGCGAAACTGACATTGACGCGGTCGAGAAATGCGATCAGATAGAGCAGCATCAGGAACGGAATCAGTCTGAACGTAATGCGGCGGTAGATCACCTTCAGGCTGATTGCCCTGCGTTCTTGCTCGGACAAAACTGGAGATGAATTCGAGTTGCTCATGGGTTGCCGGCCGCGCACACTCTCATGAGTATATGCATAGGCTGGTTCCGTCTCGCGGAACACCGCACCGAATGACCCGCAAGCGTAGCGCGTAGCACGGCGGGACACAGAACTAAATGCGGCCTTGCCCGCACAACATCAAATGTCCGTGATGCTCTTCCGTCCCGCCTGAGGCAGCTTACGCGCCAGCAATGGCGTGATAAACAGCACCGCGAACAGTGTTGTGATCATGCCGCCGACGACAACGCGGGCCAGCGGCTGCTGCGCCTGCGCGCCAATCCCGTTCGACACCGCCGCGGGCAACAGCCCCAGGGCAGCGCACATGCACGCCATCACCACCGGGCGCATCTCCTCCAGGCATCCTCGCAGCAACCCAACCTGCTCTCCCATTTCATACTGTGCATGGCGAACACCGCGCAAAAATACCACCGCACCCAGCGTATTCAATCCCAGGACTGAAGTGAACCCAACCGCCGCGGAAATGCTGAAAGGCGTATGCGTCAGCAGCAAAGAAAAAACACCGCCTATCATGCCGAATGGGATCACGGCCATCACGATCAGCGCATCGCGGAATGAAAGAAACAAGATATAAAGCAGGCCGAGAATCATCACCAAACTGACCGGCACAATAAACGCCAGTCGGTGCAATTCTTTCTGCAGGCTATCGAATTCCCCTGCCCACGTGTACTCATATCCCGACGGCAGCTTAACTTGCTGTAGCATCCGGCTCTGCAGATCTTGAATCGTGCTGGAAAGATCGCGCCCGCGAACGCTGAACTTGATGGGAACATACCGCCGCCCTCCCTCTCGATAGATGGCGAAGGCGCCGTTGCGAATGCTGACGTCCGCAATCTCTCCCAGCGGAACCATGCTTCCGTCCGCGGATGGCAGCAAGATTTTCCGAACCGCATCTGGGCTGTTCCGGTCGGCAAGTGGGTAGCGTACGACCAGGTCGAACCGCCGGTCGCCCAGGATCATCTGCGTGATCGGCGCACCGCCAACCGCAGCCTGAATCGCATTGTTGATGTCCTGTGCGGAAAGGCCGTAACGGGCTGCCTTGGTGCGATCCATCTGGATGATCAGATTCGGTTGCCCATTCACCTGGAAGATGCCTGCATCCTGCACGCCCGGCACAGACTTCATGATGCCAAGAATTTGGTCCGATAATGTCGATAACGTATCAAAATCATTGCCGAACAGCTTGAGAGAGTTCTCCCCCTTGACCCCGGACATCGCTTCCTCCACGTTGTCCTGGATATTTTGTGAGAAACCGAGCACCACGCCGGGATATTTGGTCAGCTTCGATTGCATCTCCTGAATAAGCTTATCCTTGCTACCGTGCAGGTACCCCGGCCACTGGCTCTCCGGCTTAAGATCCGTAAAGACCTCAACATCGTTGAAGGTCGTTACATCGGTACCGTCATCGGGGCGCCCCACTTGGGAGACGGTCTGTCGCACTTCAGGGAATTTACCCAGCGTAGTGCGCATGGAGTTCGCAATGGCGACGGCTTGAGGAAAGGAAATATCCGGCGGTAGCGTGGCGCGAATCCACAGATTGCCCTCCTCTAGAGCCGGCATAAACTCGCCGCCAATGAAGTGAAAGACAAACGCGGTCAGCAGGAGGCACGCAATCGCTCCAATCCAGACGAGGCACGAATACTTCAACGCGAATTTCAAAGCCGGCTCATAGAGCCGCAGAATGTTTCGAAGGAGCCACGTCTCCCTGCCAGTGGTTGGTTCTTTTGAAGCGGTCAGAAAGCCCAGTACAGGCGCAAAGATCACGGCGTAAATCAAAGCGCCGACCAAAGCAAAGCCGTAGGTCATCGACATCGGCGCAAATATCTTTCCCGGCACTCCCTGCATGGTGAACAAAGGGATGAAGGAAATCAGGATGATGATGGTAGCGTAAATCACCGGCTTGGCGCTCTGGGTAACGCCTTCCACAATCAGGTCCGCTGTGCTTTCCAGCTCCATCCTTCGGGAAAGCTTGCGGTACACGCTTTCCAACACGACGATCGATGCATCCACAAGAATTCCGAAATCGATGGCGCCAATCGAAATCAGATTGGCGGAATGGCCCGTCATCACCATCAGTGTCAGCGCAAACAACACGGCGAACGGAATCGTCAACACCGCCAGCATCGTGGTGCGGAAATCGCCAATGGTGATCACTAGCACCAGCGTCACCAGCGTCAGACCCATCAAAATAATATGCTTGACCGTATCCGTGGTGACGTTGATCAGAGTCGTACGGTCGTAATACGGTTTGATGTGCATGCCCGGCGGCAACAGGTTGCCGTGGTTCAGGCTATACACTTTCTTTTTCAGAGCCTGAAGCGCGGGCAGCGACTTCCCATTCTTTTGCAGCAGTACGATCCCTTCGACAACGTTGTCCTTGTTGTTCCATCCCACCTGGCCCAGCGGAGGCTGATGCCCTTTCTGCACCGTGGCGATATTGCGGACCAGCACGGGAACATTGTTATGTTCGACTATAACAATGCTCCCAATATCATCCAGGTTTTTCAGCAGCCCAAGGGAACGCACATTCACGTTCTGCGCACCCAGCGTCAGGTAATCGCCGCCTACATTGGCATTACTGTTCTGGATGGCATTCACCACATCGGTCAAGGTCACGTTATGCGCCAGCAACAGGTTGGGATCGACGATCACCTGGTATTGCCGTGTCGTTCCGCCAAACGTCGTCACATCGATGATGCCGGGGACCTGCTTGAGTTCCCGCGTGACCAACCAGTCCTGCGTCGCCTTGATTTCGTTTAAGGAGTAGCCGGGAGCCGTGAGAATGTAGCGATAGATTTCACCGATCGGCGACCAGGGAGAAAGTTGAGGCTGCAGGTTATTCGGCAACGTCAAAGTCTGCAGGTGGTACAAGACCTCCTCACGGTCATGGAAGTAGTCGCTATCGAAGCTGAAGTAAAGCTTCACATCGCTTAACCCGAAAATGCTGGTGGAGCGCACCTGCTCGAGGTGCGGCGAGCCATAAATGGCGTTTTCCACTGGAATCGTGACTTGTTGCTCCATCTCTTCCGCCGACCACGCGGGGTTCTGCGTGATGATTTCCACCAGCGGCGGAGATGGGTCGGGATACGCTTCAATGTCGAGCTGCGTGTACGCGTAGCAGCCCACCAGAATAGCGGCAATGAAAACGACCAGGACGACGATGCGGTATTGCAGCAGGGTTCGGATCAAGCCGTTCATTTCACTCCCCCGAGGGTGCGCGCAGCAATGCCGCCCCTAAGGTGACCACCTGATCGCCGTCGTGCAGCCCGCTGAGAATCACGACGTTTTGCTGTTGCATCTCGCCAGCCTTAACCGGCCGCCTCTCATAATTTCCCGGAGAAGTTTGGACAAACACCGAATCGAAATTGTTTTCGTGGATTATGGCAGAAGAAGGAACGAGAAATCCCTCAGTCGTGGAACGATCCACAGCAATATTTGCGAACATCTGAGGCTTCAACTTCATCTGCGGATTGGCCAGTACCACGCGTACTTTCATGGCCATCGTAGTGGGATCAAGCGACTGAGACAGGCTATCCACCTTGCCGGGCAGCGACATGCCCGGATAGGCCGGGAAGGTCACCACCACGGGACGTCCTACCCGAATGCTGGCCAGATCATTCTGATACGCGTCGCCCACAATCCATATGTGGTCCAGATTCGCGATCGTAGCCAGCGGTGTGGCATTGTCCAACGAACGCTGCCATTCCCCCGCCGCCGCGCCGGTCTCCAGCACCACTCCGCCGATAGGCGCACGAATAAAGGCTTCATCACTGTT
>JBDTBI010000240.1:0-6403 GCA_039924215.1 Acidobacteriaceae bacterium | reverse complement strand
GACATTCGTTCCTCCGACCCAAAATTCCAGGTGCCGCGGCTGGCGCAGTATGTAGCTGTGGTTGACGCGCTGGACCGCTACGCCCAAGAGCACTATGGCAAACGCGTGTTGCATCTGGCGTTGCGCTGGCTGCTGGATCAGCCGGGTGTTTCTGTTGCGTTGTGGGGCGCGAAGCGCCCGGAACAACTGCTCCCCGCCAAAGAGGTATTTGGCTGGAAATTGACGGTCGAAGATATGCAGGCCATTGATCGAATCGTGCAGGAACAGATAAAGGACCCGATTGGACCGGACTATCTGGAGCCAGCGACACGGAGATAAAACGGGTTCCTGCCAGATGCCTGCGAAGAGAGGGGCGAGCGGAAAGGAAGGGGTTTGGGAATAGGGGAGGGCCTTATTTCCAATCCGCTCTTAAACGGCATACTCATCCAAGAAGGTACAGGAGTCAAAGTACGAAAGTAGGCGTACTTTCGTTACCTATGGAGTGGGTTATGCAAACGCCAATGCCTTTTTGGTAACGTGGATTGGTTACCGGAGGTGTCTAGCTTCCCCAGTCTGAAGATGGGTCCCACGGAAAACCCAAAATTCTGCTGTGCCGTGCCGCTATACCGCGTAATGAGCAGATCCGGCTGGATGCGAAACGCGATTCGGGGGCTGTAGTTGTAGTCAAATGTGCCGCCGATGGCGCTGGTGAATGTCCATTGCGTCGGAAACAGTCCGATGGTCCGGACATCCAAACCATGAAGGTCGGCAGCGTCGAAAATACCCCATGCGTTGCCGAACAGGGCATGAATGGTTCCGGAAGCCTTCGTGCGGCGAAACATCCGATATTCCGGGCCAGCCATGAAGTAATACTGCATGATGCGGGGTCCGGTGATGGTGGGGTTGTTGTAACAGGTGCTTTGATACGGCTTGCACGTGGTAGGTGGAGCAGCACCGCCAGCAGTGTTGGGAAATACACCGGAGGTCCCAATGTATTGGCGAGCATCCGCCGCCAGTCCCCAGTGCCATCCAAGCCAATAGGTGGCGCCTGCTTCCCAGCCACCCATGTTGGATCGTTGCAGCAACTGCGGGCCAGCCAGGAAATTTGTGTACGCAAGGCCGCCATAGATGTCCCACCTGTGGTTGTAGTAGACATTTGGGCCGGAGGGAGGCGGAGGCGGGATGTAGTTCCCGGTGCTGACATTGTGAGAGCGCGGGTTGTTGATCTGCGAGGCAGGGGCACTGCTACTGCTGCCATTGTCGCTACTGGTCTGGGGTTGAGACTGGGGTTGAGACTGCGATTGCGCCAGCCCGCACATGGAAAAAGCCATCAAAACAGAGCACAAAGAAACTCCCAGCTTCAGGCGGGTGGCCGCCCGAGGAAGAAAGCGAAACAGATTCATCCTGATCTCCAGCCTTCAGTGTATCGGAAGCATTCGGTTTTCGTCTGGCATGCGCCCGGTCGGAGCACAAAAAATCTTCAACTGTCGGCGGTCGGCTGATCGGCTGGCAACAACAACTCCCAGGCTGTATTTTCGATCCGATTCGGTATTGACGTCCGCAGATCGTAATCTACATGCCTTTCCGTGAGAGAGATATCGTTTGGAGTTACCTGGAGCGGTCCCGGCAGGCACAGCCGTCTCTCTGGACATTGGCGCAGGCTGAAAGAGTCCAACGGGTCGGTTCGCGTGGAATCGAGTGCGTATTGACGGCACGTCGATCTGGCATTGCTGTTCGCAGGGGCATCCTTAGGAGGTGTTGCGAATGAGCTACAATGTCCATATCCTTGCTGCTGATACCGGAGTCCCGGCTCTGTCACGGCATTTCGATGCAGGTCCACTTCCGCATCGTGATTCGACACTATCCCTCCCTGGCGGCGTAGCTCAGATGGTTAGAGCGACGGACTCATAACCCGTAGGTCAGTGGTTCAATTCCACTCGCCGCCACCAGCTTGTTTGGGAGTTTCAAGCCGGGTTCCGGAGGGTTCCTCGCATGCGGCTGAAAGCTGTACACTGGTGCCAGCAGCTTCCAATGACGCTGCATGAATGATCCCCATATGCCTAAAGGTCTAAAGCTCTCTTTGCTCGCAATCTCAGTATTGCTGATCGTATTTGTGTTTCTGGGCGGGTTTTTGCCCGGGGGTGTCCGTGCCGGCACGGACGCGACTGCGTATCAGCAGATGGAAGTTTACAGTGAGGTGCTGCAGCACATCCAAAACGACTATGTGGTGACGCCGAATATTCCAAAGGTGACGGTTGGCGCGCTGCATGGGCTGCTGGAGGGTCTCGATCCGGATTCCAGCTATCTGACGCCGGATGAATACAAGCGGTATCAGGCACATGAGAACGAAAGCAAAGCTCAAGTCGGTCTACGCATAGCGAAACGCTTTGGGTATGCAACGGTAATTTCCGTGATTCCAGGCAGCCCAGCCGACCATGCCGGGATCGCGGACGGAGACGTAATCGAGGCAATCGGCAGTCAAAGTACTCGAGTCATGCCATTGCAGATGATCCGCCTTCAACTCGACGGCCAGCCAGGCTCGACTGTCGATTTTTCCGTGATCGAGCCGTCCAGCGCCACGCCGGCTCCGATGAAGCTGACCCGCACCATGGCACAGTATCCGGCCCTGCATGTGGATCAGTATGACAGCGGAAGCATTCTGTACCTGAAGCCCTATGATCTAACTCCGGATCGAGTGAATGACATATTGGCACGGCTGCGGCAGGTGCAGGCGGGCGGACGGCAAAAGGTTCTGCTCGATCTGCGCGATGCTACCGATGGAGACATGAAATCGGCGGTGTTGCTGGCGAATGCTTTCCTGAAATCGGGCACAATTACCACGCTGCAAGGACAGAAATTCACAACGCAAACCTGGAAGGCTGAGCCGAAGAATTTTATAACGTCAGCGCCATTGGTCGTGCTGGTCAACCAGGGGACGGCGGGTCCGGCGGAGATTGTGGCGGCCGCACTTAAGGGAAACAACCGCGCCGAATTAGTGGGTGGACGGACCTTTGGCTCTGGTGCTGTGCAAAAACTTATGCCGCTGCCGGACGGTGCCGTATTGTTCCTTTCTGTCGCGAAATATCATGGGACAAATGGAGACATCATTCAGGACACTGCCGTTACGCCAAACGTGGTTGTAGCCGCGAACAATGGCTTCGGGTTGGTGACGCCGGCAACTACCGGCCCGGTGACGAAGCCGACTGCGCCCGGTGCGGCCCAGCCAACTCAACCCGCCAAACCGCCCGTGGTTCAACCGGACGATCAGTTGAACAAGGCGTTGGGTTTGCTGAAGCAGGAGAAGGCCGCGTAAGCGACATACGAGTGTTGCATGGCGATGCGATAGAAGCAGAGGATTGGTGGATTTTCGCAGGGAGGGAATTTCTTCTCTGTACCGCTCAGCTTCGTTCAGGAGAAACTCCGAGAAGGAGCCGGTCAGGATCAGGCTCCTCCATGAGCTACGAGAGAATATGCGTCAGGACCGCCCTTGACCTTTAGCCCTCCACCCTTCAAAGCGTCCGTCAAGTCAGGCAGGGAAGTACGTCGAGTCGATTTTCGTCCTCGTTCCAATCGACGGAAAAAACTGGCGGGGTCAGCGGCATTCGCAATCCTTGCGGTGCTTGCAGCCATGTTTGGAGCGCTCGGCGGACTGTTGCTGGTCTATACCGTGGACCTTCCACAGATCCGGGACCTGGAACGCTATCGACCCAGCAGCATGACAGTGCTGTACGACGTGCATGGCAACGAGATTGGTTCGTTTGCATTTGAGCGCCGCATTGTGGTCGGTTATAACGACTTCCCCCCGGTGCTGCGTCACGCGGTCATTTCCATCGAAGATAAAAAATTTGAAAGTCACTGGGGAGTTAACCTGTTTCGCATTGCGGGCGCCGCTTACCATGACCTGACAGAGGACCGGCGCTCGCAGGGCGCCTCGACGCTGACCATGCAATTGGCCAGGAATCTCTTTCTTTCGCCAGAGCGAACTTTCCACCGCAAATTGCAGGAAGTGTTGCTTTCCATTCAGATTGAGAGGAACTTTACCAAGGCGCAGATTTTTACCCTATATGCCAACCAGATTTATCTGGGTCAGGGAACGTACGGGTTTGAAGCCGGTTCGGAATATTATTTCAGCAAGCCCGCGCGCGATCTCACTCTGGCGGAGGCAGCCCTTCTGGCTGCGCTGCCACGCGGACCGTCCTACTATTCGCCGGTGACACATCCGGAACGAGCGCTGGAGCGTCGCAATCTAGTCCTGAACTCCATGTTGGAAGATGGGGTGATTACGACGCAGCAGGCAACCGCAGCAAAAGCGAGCCCTTTGGGCCTACATGTCAAACCTCCGCCGAATACGGTAGCTCCATGGTTTGTCGAGACGGTTCGTAAGGAGCTGGACAAGAGGTTCGGCTCCGATATGGTCCATGAATCGGGATTGCGCGTGTACACGACGCTGGATCTGGGGCTTCAGGAGGCGGCCAATTCGGCTGTCCTGAATGGACTGGCTGCCTATGAGCGTAACCAAGGCTGGCACGGCAACTTGCTGAATATCATCGCCGCGGGTAGTTCGATTCAGACGTTTCACCATCCAGACTGGAACATCGATCCTGTCCCTGGGGCCTATATTCACGGCGTTGTGACGGAAGTGCTGCCGTATCAAGTGACTGTTCGCGTGGGCGGAAACCGGAGTGTCACTCTTACTCCGGAGGCTTGGGCCTGGACAAAAAATGAGTTGGCTACGGAGTTTCTTCGGACAGGCGATATTGTGTATGTGCATATCTTGCCGCCGGTCGCCGCTGAAAAAATCAACAGCAAACCGGTGCAGGACCGGCAGGCGGAGAAGGCTCAGGCTGGAGGCAATCTGTTGTATGCCTCGCTGGAGCAGGATAGCGGCGCCCAGGCCGCTCTGATGGCGGTGGACAACACGAGCGGAGACATACTCGCCATGGTGGGAGGACGAGACTTTAATCTTTCTCAGTATGACCGTGCAACGGAAGCGCAGCGTCAGACAGGCTCTTCCTTCAAGGCATATGACTATACGGCGGCCATGGAGGCCGGGTACAAGCCCGACAGCATGATTCTTGATGGTCCGGTCACATTTCGTACCGCGTCCGGCAACTACACGCCGCACGATTATGAGCATCACTACGCCGGGAATGTAACGCTGGAACGCGCTTTCGCGGATTCGCTCAACATTCCGGCGCTGAAGCTGGCAAACCATATAGGCGTTCGCAAGATCATCGCGACCGCGCATCGATTTGGCATCACGAGGGACATTCCCGCGTTTCTGCCCGTCGCGTTGGGCGCGGCCCAGGTCAGCCTGTACCAGCAGGTCGCCGCTTACAGCAGCTTTCCCAATGACGGTATTCGCCTGACGCCGCATTTTGTGCACAAGGTGACGACGGCCGACGGGGAAGTGCTATGGAACGATACGCCGGATGTCCATGTCTCCACCGATACGAAAACAGCGCGGGAAATGATGCGCTTGTTCCAAGCGGTTGCCCATTACGGGACTGCGGCTACAGCCAGCCAACTGAATCATCCTGTGGGAGGAAAAACCGGCACCACCAACAATTTTACGGACGCATGGTTCCTGGGATTTTCGCCTTCGGTAACGTGCGGTGTGTGGGTTGGCTATGACAATCAGCAGAGTCTGGGCGACAAGCAGACCGGTGCTCGCGTGGCATTGCCCATCTGGATGAGTTTTATGCGGACAGCCATCGCCAATCATCCAAACGAAACATTTCCCGGCCAAGCTCCGCAAACCACTCCAACTACCCCTGCCAATCTGCCGAGCGAGAGCGGCCCCGGAACCGTACCGACGCATCCCTGAAGGATGGACTGGCTCCGGAGATGCTACTGGAATCGAAGGGACGCGAAAGCGTCTGGCAGGGCTGCGGGTGCTTTCACTGGTCTGTTGGCTGCTGCGCGGACTGTTCCACAATTGCTTTGTACAGAGCAAAGTAATGGCGCGCATGAGCGATATCGCGGAGAATCTGTTCTTTCAAAGCGGCGGGTGACGGCCACTCGATTTCAGCGCGGATGCGTTCGAGGAAACGCAGACGCAGTTGCGTGTTTTCGTCGAGCGCAATGGGATGAAAGTCGAGAATGTGGCTTTCCACGGCAAAGGAGTCTTCGCCGAAGGTGGGCCGATTCCCGACGTTGGTGACCGATGAAAATTTTTCGATGCCCACTTCCAGACAAGTGACATACACTCCGTTGGCCGGCAGCAATTCCTTGGTGGGCGCCAGATTGATGGTGGGGACGGTGTACCGCGAACCGTAGCCCCGACCGGGAGCCGGAGTGGAAAATATATCGAACGGACGACCTAGAAGTTGCCGCGCCGCGAGCATGTTTCCTTCTGTAATGGCGGCTCGTACGGCGCTGCTGGATACGACTGCTCCGCGGCGCATCGTCGACGAATGCGCGC
>JBDTBI010000239.1:0-2501 GCA_039924215.1 Acidobacteriaceae bacterium | reverse complement strand
GCCTGATGTTCCGGCCGGCGCGAGGTATATTTCATCAGCGCGGCCCAGGCCGCGTAATTGAATGACCGCAGCATGCCGGCCACATCCTTCAACGGAGAATGCTTCGCCTGCCGCACCGCAAGCGGTCGTGCCGGCTCCCCTTCGAAGTCGAGAATAACAAAATCGGTCTTGACCCGAAGCACTTGGCCCAGATGATAATCGCCATGAATGCGGGTCCGCTCGCCGTCGATATTCCCCAGATTTGAAGCCCATATGCCATTCAGCGTGCGCGTGCGGCGACTCAAAAGAAACGCCGCCATTTCGACCGCGTCATCGGCCATGCCGGACATGGTCTTTCGCAACAGGTCATAGGCATGCGTTGCCTGTGCGTTGATGGCTAGCTGCAAGTCCTCCAGATACTTCGCAGATATCGGCTCCGGACGAAAGGCGACGTTCGTTTTGGAAGACGCCAGCGCCCGATGCATCTCCGCTGTTCGTTTGCCCAGCACCGCCACCGCATTCAGCGCGACGCCAGCCCGATCCAACGCGAATGTAGAAGCCCGCGCGATACCCACGGGCAGCACATCCTGCCCCGTTCTGCTCAGTTCTTCTGCTGGAACTGTGTCCTGTACGTTGTTTTCGTAATAGCGTTCCAACTCCTCCTGCATCCACTTCCAGCCATCCCCCTGGTTGGCAACTAGGCCCTGGAGCATGCCGAGCGTTGTAACTTCGTCGCCCTCATGTACGTACTCTATGGAGCCTCCAAAAGCGGGGACATTCGGAAAGTGGGCTTCCTCTGTGAGAAATCTGCCAATCTCGCAATCCGGGTTCAGGCCAGGATCTGGACGGCGAAATAGCTTTAGAATCAATTTTTCTCCGAACAAAATGGAAGTATTACTTTGCTCTGCCAGGCTACGCCGGGGGACAAGGGCCTTTTCTACTGCGCTTCTTTTCGATGGCAGTAATCCAGGCAGCGAGCTGCTCGATTCGCCATGAACGACTCCGTTTTGCGTATCGATCGCCGCATCGGTTTTGACAATTTCCAAAAACCCCTGGCATGAGCCCGCGTCGTAGGTCGCGTCATAAAGAACGCCTTCTCCGCTCGGGGACAGTACGGTTGAGAGGATAGATGCGGGCGAAGTCTCACGAAGCGCCTTCGCAGCGCCGCCGAACGCGATCGCAATCGGCAAAAAATATCGGTCCGCTTTTTCGGCCTCGTACTCCACCTGCACCAGGCAAAAAATAGCACTGCTTGCGCCCAGCTTGCCCCAGTCCACCACCGTCGTGCTGCGGATCGTACCGGACTTATTGCCGAACCAGCGCTGACGCGGAATATATGCGGGCAGGATAGATTCCTCGAGCTTGTGTCGATTACCGTCCTCAAACAAGCTTTTCCAGTCCGAAGCGTCGGCAACCAGCAGCGCTGCGTCTTCCGATTGCACCGTAGCTGTATCCGGCGCGGGATGCAGTTCCAGCCACAAAAATCCATAGGGTGCGAGCGTCACCGCGTATGGCTGGCGGCTGATCGAAGGGAATTCAACATATCCCAGCATCTCGACGGGAATCATGCCGTCATATTCGCTTAGGTCAAGCTGGGCTGGTTGCGCGAATCGCGAGAGGTTTGCCACGCACAACACAATCTCATCGCCATCCTCCCGGATATACGCCAACACTTTGCGATTGGAGGGATGCAGAAATTTCAACGCACCGCGCCCGAAGACGCGAAACAATTTTCGCAACGCGATCAGGTTGCGCATCCAGTTAAACAACGAGGAAGAATCGCCCTGTTGCGCTTCAACGTTGATCGCCTCATAGCCCCAGACCGGGTCCATTACAACCGGGCTGTATAGTTTTGCCGGCACCGCGCGTGAAAAGCCCGCGTTGCGGTCGCCCGTCCACTGCATCGGTGTGCGAACTCCATTGCGGTCACCGAGGTAAATATTGTCGCCCATCCCAATCTCATCGCCGTAGTAGAGAATGGGCGTTCCCGGAAAAGAAAACAGGATGCTGTTCATCAGTTCAATGCGCCGCCGATTGTTATCGAGCAGCGGCGCCAGCCGTCGCCGGATGCCAATATTAATCCGCATTCGTGGATCGGCGCTGTACGCCAGGTACATATAGTCGCGTTCGTCGTCGCTCACCATCTCCAGCGTCAGCTCATCGTGGTTGCGCAGGAACAATCCCCACTGGCAGTTGTCTGGGATCGGCGGTGTCTGCCCCATGATCTCCGTAATAGGTAGCCGGTCTTCCTGTCGCAACGCCATGTACATGCGCGGCATAAGAGGGAAGTGAAACGCCATGTGACACTCATCGCCATCCGCAAAGTATGGCCGCACATCCGCAGGCCACTGGTTCGCCTCCGCGAGGATCACGCGGCTTTCATAATTTGCGTCGATCTCCGCACGAATCTTTTTCATGATCGCGTGCGTCTCCGGCAGATTCTCGCAGTTCGTCCCGTCGCGCTCCACCAGGTAGGGAATCGCATCCATGCGCAGAGCGTCCACTCCCATATCGAGCCAGAA
>JBDTBI010000238.1:0-4795 GCA_039924215.1 Acidobacteriaceae bacterium | reverse complement strand
ACACCGCGAATGCATCGAGTACGCCGCGCGTGTAGGTCAATACGACATCGCCCACGCGCGTCGCGAGTACGGCCCGGATTTCATCCGTGAGATCGAGGCCCGCATCGATCCGTTGCGTCAGCTTGCTGCATGATTGAATCGCCTGTTCCCGCAGAATTTTGGAAAGGTCCGAGAGCAACGTCAGCGCATCCGCGCGTCTGCCCTGGGGTGCCGGGTTGGCCTCCGGTGTACGCACCATCACAGCCGTAAGGTATCGCGGCCAATAGCCAAATTTCTGGTACAAGCCGACATGCTTGGCGCTTTGTGAGAATGTGAACAGTCCCGTATGCCGCAGGCCCCACTTGTCGAATACCGCCATGGTGGCTTCCAGCAGCCGCTGCGCCACACCCTGGTTCCAGTATTCCGGCAGTACACTCAGGGGTCCCAGGAACCCGAACGTTCCCCAATGCGTGGCTACACTCGATCCAATCAGACGCCCATGCTCGCGTGCCGCAATCATCTTCACATTGGCCGAATGCCAACGGGGCACGATGAAACTGCGGTCGCCCATAAACCTGGATGGATCGGGTAATCCCAGAAATGTTCCGAACGCCTGCCGGAAAATGCGGTCCGCCTCTTCGACTTCAGCCTGTTTGAGCAGACCAATTTTGACAGCCTGATTCGCCGGCATTCGCCTACGCTTTCTTGTTCGGTCACAATCTACATCAACGCACCATTCTAGTCCCCGCTCGGCCGATCGAAAGTGACCGCATCTGGATCCCACTGGTCAACGCATGCATTACAGGCGATTCGATGGAGACCGCACATCGTCCAAATGCTTCAACGCAGGAAAAATCCGACGATGTGTTGGCCCTATGCCGCGGCACCCATGTCATTCCACGCCCGCTGCTTTCTCTGCTAGGCTGGAGAGTTTTCCATTCTGTCCACGGAGAAGAACCGCATGGCGTTTCCATTCAAAGGGGTTGACTTCATCGGGTTCGACACGCTGCTGAGCGCAGACGAGCGGCGGGTCCGCGACACCGCGCGCAAATTTATTGAAGACAATCTGGTTCCCATCATCGAGGAATGCAACCGCGCAGGCCGCTTTCCCAACGAGTTGATTCAGCCAATGGGCCAGCTCGGCTTCTATGGAGCCACCCTGCACGGTTATGGCTGCGCCAGCATGAACAACGTCGAATATGGGCTCGTCATGCAGGAGGCCGAACGTGGCGACTCCGGCGTGCGCAGCTTCATCAGCGTTCAATCGGCCCTGGTCATGTACCCCATCCATGCCTTTGGCAGCGAAGAGCAGAAAAATCAGTGGCTACCCGTCCTGGCCAAAGGAGAAAAAATCGGCTGCTTCGCCCTCACCGAACCCGACTTCGGCTCCAACCCCGCCGGGATGCGGGCGCGTGCGAAAAAAGATGGCGGCGACTACATCCTCAATGGCGAAAAGAGGTGGGTCACCTCCGGAACACTGGCGGACGTGGCGGTCATCTGGGCTCGGATGGAGGACGAAGACGATCTTGTCCGCGGCTTTCTGGTTGACACAAAACTCCCCGGCTTCAGCGCCTATGATGTTCGCGGCAAATGGTCCTTGCGCACCTCGGTCTCCTCCGGGTTTTCCATGCAGGATGTGCGCGTGCCCGCCTCCGCTCTTTTGCCCGGCGCTCGCGGCTTGAAGTCCGCACTGATGTGCCTGAATCAGGCGCGCTATGGCATCGGCTGGGGAGCGCTCGGCGCAGCCATGGCCTGCTACGACACGGCGCTCCAATATTCGCTGCTGCGCAAGCAGTTCCGCGACCAGCCAATCGCCAGCCACCAATTAGTGCAGGAACAACTGGTCTGGATGATTACAGAAATTACCAAAGGCCAGTTGCTCGCCCTGCAGGTGGGCCGCATGAAAGATGCTGGCACGGTGGGCCACAAACATATCTCCATGGCCAAGAAAAACAATGTATGGATGGCGCTCGAATGTGCGCGCCGGTCGCGAGATCTTCTCGGTGCCAACGGCATCACGGACGAGTATCCGATTATGCGCCACATGATGAACCTGGAGTCCGTCAAGACCTACGAAGGTACCGACGCCATGCACACCCTGATCCTTGGACAGAGCGTGACCGGCATTCCCGCTTACTGAGTATGGCCTTGTGCAGGGCATTGAAATGAGAGGGCCAGCGAGCTCGCTTTGGGCTCCAACCAGCACAACTCACAACCCTATCGACTTTATCGCCGTGCAAGGCTACCCGCCGGGCTGCCTGCTGCTGAAGGGCAGGACCCGAATCTGGTTCGAAAGCACGTACGCAGTCGGAAGATCGCTGTCGCTCTCAACGAACACGCGTCCGAGAACGAGTACAGAATTGTTCGGCGAAGAAATCTGTGCCAGTCCTCGCGGCACGGCTCCTTTCCAGCCGGGGCCAGTGATGAGGTAGTCGCCGGCCTCGGTTCCTGTGGTGCGTTTGCCGACGTAGGCAAAATTAGTGTTGTTCGACGGATCAGTGAACTGCACGCTGTAGTAGCGACCGGCCATGTTCGGAACATGCAAGATTTGCGGTCCTTTACCGAGGTCCCACCAGCCGACCGTAGCAAGCGTGTCGCGGTTCACGCCGGCAGTCCACAATTTTGAGGCCGAGGCGGGCGGGTGGAGAGGATCTGCAAAAAGCGCTTGGGGTTCCGTGTAGAGCGTGTTGACCGGGATGGGGCCATCGCCTCCTCCTTGGGCGAGGATCGCCCGCTTGAACACACGGAGGATAAAGCTCGGCCACAAATAAATAAAAGCAAGCCATGTTATAACGCAGACACCGCCGAATATGAGGAGGTGTTCAAGTGTCATGGTATTTTCGCCTCGACGACCGGCGGCACCACATACTCGCCATCGAGAATGGCCCCGCCGGGTTCGTACACGCGCAGCCAGAGTATGAAGTGGCCCGAGGGCGCGGGCAGCCAGTTGGATTCGTGCCCCGTCGGAGCCGCATTCTGGATGTAGATGTCGATTGAACCGTCGGCATTCGGCAGGAGGCCGGAGCGGCCACTTACGCTGTACCGACTGATCGGATTCGCCACAAATTGGTTCTTCGCGGTAGCCATCGTGATCGACCAGAAGGCATCGTTGGGCGGAAGGTTGCCCGGCGGGAAGTGCATCATGTAGTCGTGCCGGCCGGAGAGCGTCCGCCTCGCACCGTCCGCATTCGTCCACCAGTACATCGCCTCTTCCTGCACGTTGACCGGACCCGGAAATAGTTGGGCGTGCGCGGCCCGCAGAAACATGCCATTGCCCGGTTTTCCGAGGCCGAACATGGTGATCCATCCGTTTACCTTCACCGCCTTGATCCTCGCATACACATGGCCGGTGACAAACGCCAGTCCGAAGCCGATGAGGAAACCCTGTATCACGTCGTTACGCACCGTTCTCACATGAGTAGAGAAGAAGAGGTGGATGAAGAAGTAGGCGCAGACTGTGCCGATAAATGCCGCGAAATACGAGAGTGTCCTGCTCATAGCGCGTCAATCTCCTGGTGCAGCGGCGTGGGTCGTTTCTGCTCTTGCCGGGTGCCCCATCCTTCGCGCGTTTGCGAAGGGTGGGGCGATCCCCTAACTTCTACGCTGTTGGATATGTAACTCTTTCAGTTGCGTTTCGCTCACCGGCGAGGGCGCGTCCACCATCATATCGATGGCCTTCGCCGTTTTCGGAAAGGCAATCACCTCGCGCAGACTCTGCGCACCGGCCAGAATCATCACAATGCGATCCAGTCCCAGCGCGATGCCGCCGTGTGGAGGCGTTCCATATTCCAGCGCTTCCAGAAAGAATCCAAAGCGCTCTTTGGCTTCCTCCGCGCTCATTCCAAGCGACTGAAAGATTTGCTGCTGTATATCCTGCCGATGGATACGAATCGATCCCGAGCCAAGCTCGATTCCGTTCAGCACAATGTCGTACGCCAGCGCCCGCACGGCCCCCGGATCGGATTCCATTCGTCCCGCCTTCAGATCATCCTCATGCGGAGAAGTGAACGGGTGGTGCGCAAACGTCCAGCTGTGCGTTGTCTCATCCCACTCGAAAAATGGGAAATCCGTCACCCACAGAAATTTGTAATCCTCGGCCGTGCCCTTCTTTTCAAAGGCACCATGCTCCTCTCGAAAGCGCTTCGCCAGATCGAGCCGCAGTTGGCCCACCTTCTTGTAGATCCACGAATCGTCTTTCAGCTTCTTGGTTCCCACCCGCGGCGTAATCACGACCAGCCGATTGTCCGGCTCCACTTTCTCGAGTCCGCAATTCTTTGCCGCGGCGCCGTCGAGCTTCCCGGCCAGCGCGGCATACTGCGCGCTGCCTGCCAGTCTCTCTACATCCAGATAGGCCAGGTCCGGCCCCAGGTCCGCCTCCACTTCCCGGATAAACGCTTTCTTCTGCGTATTGCTCATCGCCTGTTTTCCCGGAAGCACGACAGCCAGAATCGGCAGGCCCGGTTCGATCTTCAGCGACTCCAGATCACTCGGCTCAAACTCGCTGCGCACATCGGTCAGCTCCGGCAATCGCATATCGGGCTTGTCGCTGCCAAAACGGCGGATCGCGTCGTCATAGGTCATCTGCAGGAACGGAGTCGACAACGTGACGCCCGCTTCTCGAAAGGCCGCCGTCAGAAATCCCTCCACCATGCGGAATATCGTTTCCTGCTGCGGAAACGTCATCTCCAGATCGATCTGGGTAAACTCCGGCTGACGATCCGCTCGCAGATCCTCATCGCGAAAGCAGCGCGCAATCTGAAAATACCGGTCCAGCCCGGAGATCATCAGGATCTGCTTGAACATCTGCGGCGACTGC
>JBDTBI010000237.1:0-3972 GCA_039924215.1 Acidobacteriaceae bacterium | reverse complement strand
ACGCATCTCCGCGTAGCGCCAACGATAGCCAAGATCCTTGGCGTCTCCTTACCAGTGGCAACGCAGAAGCCACTAACAGAGGCGCTACAGTAGTTGCTTGGTCTCGGGCACTTGCATGACGGGGGTGATTAGATGAATCGACAATTCTGGATCGCTTTGTTGACTGTAGGCTGCTTCTCAGCCACGTTGCTCTTCGGCTTCGCCGTGCCGGCCAATGCCCAGAACAACGCCAGCCAGCCGCAAACGATGCCGTCCGGCCAGCTCATCACGCCGCTGGCTCCAACCGGCGTCGTCTTCTCCAAGCTCAATCCGGGGCTCAAGGATTTCCCAAGTTATACCGTTGGCCAGGCGGTCAAAACGGTGCTCAGCCCCGATGGAAATACTCTGCTCGTGCTCACCAGCGGCTACAACCGGCTCAACAATGCTCAGGGAATCCGCTACCCCGCCGACTCGAACGAGTATGTGTTCGTCTTCAATGTGGCCGATGACAAACTCTCGCAGACTCAAGTGTTGCAGGTGCCAAATACCTTCTTCGGTCTCGCATTCGCGCCAGACGGCAATCGTTTCTACGTCTCGGGCGGGCCCGACGATGATATCCACGTATTCGACAAAGCCAATGATACCTGGTCGGAGACCGGGACGCCGATCCAGCTGGGACACGAGTCGAATGTAGAGACTGCCACGCCCGTAGTATCCACCCGCAAGCACGTGGCTGGCCCCAGCCCGCAAGCGGCACCAGGCCACCAGGCCACTGTTGTTTTTCGTCCGAAACCGGTTGCTGCAGGCGTGGCCGTGACGGCAAATAGCAGGATTCTGGTTGTCGCCGATCTCAATAACGACGCTATCTCACTCGTCGATCTTGACCGCCTTTCCAAAGTGGGCGAACTCAGTCTGCGTCCCCGCAGCGGCAAGGCCCGCGCAACCGGCGTTGTACGCGGCCAGAAGGCCTCTCTCTCAGCCGCCGAAAACGGCGCTGTATCCGCAGGTGAAAATAGCACACGGAGTGCCGTTCCCGGCGGCCGATCTCCCTTCGGCGTCGCCATTAAAGGAAACTCCATCGCCTATGTGTCGAGTCAGCATGACCGCGAAATCGACGTGGTCAACATTGCGCATCCGGACGCCCCGAGACTGATTGCCCGCATTCCTTTGCAGGGCAATCCAGACGATATCATGCTGAATCCCGCTCAGACGCGCCTCTTCGTCGCCGCTGACAATAGTGATCGCGTCTCGGTCATCGATACGTCCACCAACCGGATCGTGGAGTCGATTCGCACCACCGCGCCCGCCGGCGTGTTGCGCGGCCCAAAGCAGCTTCCAGGGGCTGCCCCGAACGGCATGGCGCTCTCGCCCAATCAAAAGGCGCTTTATGTCACCAACGGCGGCATGAACGCCATTGCCGTCATCGACCTCGGCCGCCACCAGCCCCGAGTCATCGGCCTCATCCCCACCGGTTGGTACCCACAGTCGATCAGCGTCAGCCGGGACGGCAAAACGCTGTACGACGTGAACAGCAAAAGCGATCCCGGTCCCAATCCGCTCTTCACCGGAGTCCACCTGCCCCTCGCTAGATACCTGGCCCACCAGGTGGCAAATCAGTACATCCTGCAGATAGAGAAAGCTGGACTACAGGCCCTCCCGGTGCCGAATCGAAAGGAACTCGCGCTCTTGACAAAGAGGGTGGTTGCTAACGATTTCCTCGACACCTTGCCCGACCTGCACGACGAGCAGACGATGGCCGCGCTCCGTCAGCACATCAAACACGTCATCTACATCGTGAAGGAGAATCGGACGTACGATCAGGTGCTCGGCGATCTCGATCGCGGCAATGGCGATCCCAGCCTGGCCGAGTTCGGGCAAATGGTCACGCCCAACCAACACCGGCTCGCCGATCAGTTCGTGGACCTTGACAATACTTTATGCAGCGGCGAGGTGAGCGGAAACGGCTGGCCATGGAGTACCGCCGCGCGCGAGTCCGACTTCAATGTCAAGACGGTTCCGATCAGTTATGCCGGCCGCGCCCGTCCCATCGGCGATGCCGCCGCGGACGGACCCCAGGGGCAGAAAGACCAGGGATATTTGTGGGACTCGGCGGTGCGGCACCATCTCACCATGCGCAACTACGGGTTTGGCTCTCGATTTCCACGAGCCACCCCAGAGGTTCCCAACCCATATCTGAGCCACACGGTGGTCGATGTTCCCGTGTGGCCGCACCTGATCGGCATCACCGATCCATACTTCCGCGCGTTCGACAATGCCTATCCCGATTTCCGGCGCGAGCTCGAGTGGGAGCGCGAGTTCGATCAGTACGTCGCACATCGCGACCTTCCTGACCTCGAATTCGTCCGCTTCATGCACGACCACCAGGGCAACTTCGCGACCGCCATCGACGGCATCAACACTCCGGAAAAGCAGACTGCGGATAACGACTACGCGGTTGGTAAGCTGATCGAGAAAGTCGCGCACAGCCCTTACGCCGCCTCGACGCTGATCTTCATCATTGAGGACGATGCGCAGGCGGGTCCGGACCATGTAAACGCCCATCGTACTATCGCTTTTGTAGCCGGTCCCTACGTCAAACACGGCGTTGTCATCAACGAACGCTATTCGACTGTCAACATGGTTCGCACCATTGAGGATGTACTGGGGCTCGGCCACTTGAATCTGAACGATGCTTACCAGCGGCCGATGACCGCCGTCTTTGATCTCAATCAGCCTATGTGGACCTACACTGCCATCGTGCCCGCGCCCATCGCCATGGATCTGTCTTCGGCGCAGCAGCAGAGTAAGCTCGGGACTACATTTCACAACTCGCAACCTGCCGCCTATTGGGCGCACCAGACGCGCGGCTTCGACTGGTCGGTGGAGGACCGTGTTCCGGCGGTGCTTTTCAATCAGATCATATGGAGGGGCCTGACAGGCGGCCTGCCTTACCTTTCGGTACGGGATGGAAAGGACTACAGTCGTGATCGCACGGCTGTCCTGAAAGACCGCAGTGTCCGCTTTCTGTATCAGAAGCAGTGACTTTTCGCTACGCGGACTTTTGGGCACCAGTGTGGCTCAGATGTATGGTCGCGGAGTTTGATGGTGCATACTTTTCCCATCAGGCGGAGGAGGCATTACGTGCCAGATACTGCCTCGCGAAATTCGCAGAGATCGATGATATCCTGGCGTTCCAATTGCATCACCAGCAAGGTGTGGGTCGTCATTCCAGAGGCGGAAGTTTGGGACTCTGGTTCTCGACACCGCCCAGCCCGGCCACCTGAGTTGTACGACGGTGAAGCCGACTGACCTGCTCCCCTATATCCGCACCTACGCAAGTATGATTTCGGATTCGAGGAGGAGAGCGAGATGAGCAAGAGCAAGCGCGGCGAGGCGCCGATGCCGCTGCACACTCCACCCGGCGAGCTTTCGAGAAACGGCCGCTTCCGTGCGGTTTCTCTGGATCGATAGACAGGCATGCATTCTGACCAGTCTTGATCTAAAAGTAGATTCTCTAGAGAAAGAAAAACGCCCGACTTGTCGGCCAAATCGGGCATTTTATATAACCATAAGTCTCTTATTCTAAACTACTTAGACTGCGTGGCGGTGGATGGAGTCTCCAGCGAACTGCTCTCTTGGGCTGAATTCCCTGCTAACAGGGAAATTAACAGGGAAATTTATCAATTCGGCCCCCAATTCTTGAAAGTTAAATTTATGCATGGTACTGAATTCAGGAGAGTTATGGACCATTAACAGGTTGTGAGAGACGCCACAGAACAGGGAATTATCACCCGGCTATCAGGGAATTATTTCCCTGTATCAGGGAAAGCCATTTCGCTGTTACCGCATAATTGTCTCGAAACTTCTGTATCCGGGGCCTCTGGTTAGGCTAGGCGTCGCGGTGAATTTGTAAAGAGGGAGGTTCGCGTCCCTTAGCAACGAGCTGGATCGGGCTTGGTTATCCGACCTCGGGAGGACATGCCCGCCCTTGAG
>JBDTBI010000236.1:0-2694 GCA_039924215.1 Acidobacteriaceae bacterium | reverse complement strand
GGTAATGAGCGAGTTCAGCGTGTTTAGGAAGACCACTCCGGCCGCAATGGCCAATGCTCCGGCAGCTGCGGCGTATTGGGATCCGTACACGACGGTCAGCAAAGATGGCCCGCACAGCCAAATCATTACGACTGCCGGCGACCCAAACAGAATCGCCCAAGCTGTTATCTCCGACAAGATACGGTTCGCACGCTGTGCGTTCGCTTGAACCTGCGAGAGTGCAGGTAAGAGAGTCTGTCCCAGCATGCTTATCAGGAAATTGGAGGGAGTTAGGACCAGCGCCACCGCCATCGTATAAATACCCAATGCGGCGGGGGAATACATCTTTCCTAGTACAAAGATATCCGTGCGGGCAAAGATCAGGTTCAGAAATGACAGGCCCAGCAGTCCTTTGGAAAACTGCAGAAGCTCTCCCGTCGCACGTCTGTCCAACTTAAAAGACGGCAATCCGGGACACAGGATATAGGAGAAAATGCAGCGGAACGCATTTTCGCCGCAATAGCCAATTGCCAGGGCCCAGACGTCTCGAAGAATAAAGCTGAGAACGATCGTGAGAATGACGCCGCAGATAGCGCCTCCGTTGCTGATGACGGCCCATCTCTCGAATTTCATCTCCTTTTGCGCCAGCTTGGAGCGCGGGCTCTGCATGCCATCCAGGATTGCGCTAAAAAGGGTCACTCGGAGCAATCCGGAAAGTTCTACATTTCCGTAAAAATGTGCCACCCAGGGCGCCGCCGCAAAGATGATGGCGTAAATGCAAATCGCCCGCGCCAATCCCAGCCACCACGCGGCATTCAGATATTCGTCTTCTCCTCCACGCGGGTTTTGTATGACTGCGGGGCTTAGGCCAACATCGGAGATGGAAGAAACGAGGGAGGATGCGGACAAAACAATCGCCATCGCTCCAAAAGCGCTTGGAACCAGCAGGCGTGTCAGCAGAATATTTCGGGCAAACCGAGTCGCCTGTTCCGCGACGCTTCCACCTCCCAGCCATGCGCCTCCGCGCGCCGCCTTGGCTCGGAGACCGTCGCCCAGCAGAGCCCCGCCGACCGTATTTCTAATCCGTTGATAAACTTTCAAGAAAACCATTCCCGTGCCAGGTTGGCGCGAATAGCTTCGATCTTGCTGGCTGGATGGATAATTTCGCGTATCTCGCTGTCCTCTGGAATAATTCACGCCTGGGGAGGACGGAGCGGATGGAGGCTCGCTGGGCTGGTCGGTGACTCACCGCTCCGTGCTTGAAGGAGAACGAGGGGGTGGCCGTTGAGTTCATGCGCCTATGTTCTGCTCGTATCCCGACAACCAAAGGATGCAACTTCACACGCGACCGCCAGACATCCGTCTTTTTCCTTTTGCGGCGGCGGAATTTCATCGCTCGGATTGATTGTTGTTTTCGCCAGAAGTGCGTCAGCAGATCGAGCGTTGCCGTTGAAGACCGTAGATTTGTTTCGACATAATCGGTTGTGATCTCCTCGCTTGGTTGAATGGTTTAGTAAACCACCGATTATCGATCGCTAGGAGTACTTGATATGTCTATCTTGAACTCGAGATGCTCACGAAGCAAACACAACGATTTTTCACCCGCGCGGCACTTCTGCGGACCCGGAAAGCAAGGCCTGCATGCATGCCCAGCTAGTACGCGCGCGACCCTCCGATCTCGAAACATCGGCCGGCCGGACCAATCTCAAAATCAGGCCCAGTGAGTAGCGAATCAAGTGGCGGAAGAGGAAAATGCTCTTAATCCCCAGTAATTCAAGCGGACTTTTATGTTTCGACCAGTAGTGGAGAACTGAATTTTGCTGGGTGACTGCCAAACGCGTGATGTGTGCATGGGAGCTCCCGCCCCTATGGTGAATCGCCAGAGCTGCAGGAGTAAACGCCACCTGCCAGTTCGCGTTCCAACATCGCCGGCACCAATCCAAATCTTCGCCGTACATAAAGAAGCTCTCATCGAGCGTTCCAACATTCTGTATAGCATCTCTACGCAACATCCAGAAGCATCCGACTAAGCCCTCGACGAGCGTAATTCTGTCATGGGCAAAAAAATTCATCTCTTCGCCACTAAACAACCGCGAACGTCTGAACACGGATGACAGGCCAGCTGCAGCGCAAAAGTTGTTCCAAAGCGTCGGGAAATAACGGCACGACGTCTGCAATGTCATGTCGGTGTTGAGTACGCGCGGACCGACATTCCCCACTTTGGGGTTTCGGTCAAGGTAGTCTGCGAGAGCATCCAGGCATCCTGGAAGAACCTTTACATCAGAATTCACCAAGCTCACATAGCGTCCTACGCTGCGCTGAATCGCGAGGTTATTGGCCTTTGCGAAACCCAGGTTCTCCTGACTCCGGATCAGCTTAACGTGCGGAAACTTCTTCTCCACCATCTCGACCGAATCGTCGCTTGAAGCATTGTCAACCACAATAATTTCAGTGCTGCGCGAGGCGGGCGCCGAAGTCAGACTCTCGAGGCACTGCTCGAGGAGATTCCGGGTGTTCCAGTTTACGATGATGACCGATATGTTCATACGCGACGCAGAGATCACAGGGCTGCCAACCGGAGAACGCGTGCTCGGATCTTCCGCGCGCCATCGAGCGACACGAAAACGACGGGCCGCGTGCCACAGGGTTCGGCCCAGGAGATCGAATCCTTGTCGTGACCCTCCTGATTCAGAGTTGATCATTCTTTTGGAGACG
>JBDTBI010000235.1:0-5416 GCA_039924215.1 Acidobacteriaceae bacterium | reverse complement strand
GGGACCGTAGATGGTGCCCATGACCAGGGCGCAATCTTCCGCGGAGCGGCAGATGGGGCCCAGTTTGTCCATGGTCCAGGAAAGCGACATGGAACCGGTTCGCGGGATGAATCCAAACGTCGGGCGCAATCCTGTCGCCCCACAGCGCGTGCATGGAGAGGAAATGGAGCCGAGAGTTTCCGAGCCGATAGAAAAAGCGACGCATCCGGCTGCGGTTGCCGAGGCCGGGCCGGCGGAGGATCCACTGGAACCTTGACGGGGATTCCAGGGATTGCGGGTTTGTCCGCCGAACCATTCATCTCCCATGGCCAATGCGCCCATGCTCAATTTCGCAATCAGGACGGCGCCCGCCGCATCCAGTCGCTGGACAACGGTCGCGTCCTCATCGAAGGTCTGATGTTCAAAGCCTCCCGCGCCCCAGGTGGTGGGATAGCCCTTCACGGCGAGCAGGTCTTTTGCGCCCCAGGGAATTCCGTGCAGCGGGCCGCGATATTTTCCAGCGGCAATTTCGGCATCGGCGGCTTTGGCCTGTGCCAAGGCTCGATCTTCCGTCAAGGTGACGACGAAGTGTAAGTCAGGATCATAGCGACGGAGCCGATCGATATACATCTCGGTCAGGGCGACGGAGGACACTTTTCGGGTGCGTATATATTCGGCAAGGTGCCGGATCCTGGCAAACGCCAGTTGTTCCAGATCGACCGGAGCGCTGCCGACTGCGGGTGGATTGCCATATTTCGCCGGTTGCCGCTGGGTATCCACGCTGGTATTGGGCGGCAAGGGATCGAATACATAGGCGGGAGCGACGCTGTTCGGCATGGCAAGCGCGCGAATGGGCTGATAGCTTTCACGCTGTTCGTTGAGAGCCTTGAGCATCATGGGGATTTGATCGGGCGAGATGGGAACTCCAGCCAGCGCGGCGGCCTGCTCCACCATCTGTTGTGTGATCTGAGGCTGGGGTGCGGCAGCGCTGGTATTCGTAACGGGGGAAGCCGTCTGCGCCTGGGCGGCGAGGGTGTAGAGCGTTCCCGGCAGAAGAGTTGAAGCAAATCCAAATTGCGAACAGACAGCAAGAAAACGACGACGATCAAGCATGATGCCGAACTGTATCACAGTCAGTGCCACGGTCGATATTTTTTCGAATGGGGCAGGGAACGCGTGTGCGTGTGGTATTGGAAGCAGGGATATTTTTCTGGTGAGAAAAATATCCCTTTGAGGCTATTGGCGTTCCAATCTACGGGATTGATACACGGTTCGTTTTTGCGGGTTACCGGCGCGGGCGATCACGGT
The DNA here is from genome assembly GCA_039924215.1 of Acidobacteriaceae bacterium. GTDB lineage: Bacteria > Acidobacteriota > Terriglobia > Terriglobales > Acidobacteriaceae > JAKAAZ01. The sequence goes on along the minus strand of JBDTBI010000235.1, from coordinate 4,129 downwards.
ACCTGGCGTGCTCGGCTTGATGTTTTTCGCTTCTTACCGAGCGATCATTACGTTTCGCAGCGGCTCGATCATTGTTGGCGTTGTGTTTGTCGTTGTAGATGGACTTGCTGATATTGTTCTGGCGCGCGTTGATCTGCTGGTGTTCCTGCGAGGTTAAAGAGCCACCGTTCGCAGCACGATCATGTTGCGCCTCACGATGGATGCTCGAGTCGCGGTTTTCGAGATTGCGCGTCTCGCCCGGGGTCAGTTGCCCAGACCTGTCACCCTGCGAGATGCGTTGCTGCTGGTTGCCCTGACGACTGTTGACTTCATTGCGATGCCCGAAACCGTCGCGCGCATTCTGGGTCGCCTGATTGTGGAACGCGACCTGATGGGCTGTTGGCTCGAAATGCTGCTCGTGCATCGCTGCACGTTGCTCCCGTGTGGGCTGCGCCATAGTGCCGCCCCGCCCGTTGAAACTTGCACGATTGTTGATAACAGTCCGGTTGATGACGGTGCGATCGACGTACGTGTTGTGAATGACGGTCGTGTTTACACGCACGACGGCCGTGTTGTAGTGATAGATGCCGCCGCGCCACCTTCCGCCGACAAAGCCCACACCGTCGTACCCGAAGCCGTAGTGAACGCCGCCGTAGAAACCAACGTGCAAGCCCCAGTAACCTGGGCGCCAGCCATAGATGCCATCCGCAAAGCCCCAGTAACCGGGCGTCCACAGGAGTCCAGGACGAGGTGGCGCAACCCACACGCCTTGTACCCAGTAATAACCGGAAGGACTATAGGCCCAGTAGCCGGGAGTCCACAAGTACCCCGAGGTTGGGCATAGCGGCTGCACGTACACCGGCAGGGGTGGGGGAGCAATCCGAACGGATATTGCGACCGCGATTCCCGCGAAGGACGCTGTGGGGAGGGCGCATAGAAGAAGCGCGAGAAAAAGATAGTGAACTTTCGATGTTTTCAGCATAGGAACTCCATTGCCTTTTGGCGTGATTCTGGATCAAATTCCCCTACAGATTCTTACTGCGGATTTGCAGTGGGTGGCGGAGGAACGTCCCTCTGCCGGTCTTTGCGTTGCTGCCTTCTAGCGCGCTGCTCCTGCTTCATCTGTGCGTACAGTTGTCGTTGCGCAGGGTTCAGAATCGCTTTGATCCTGCCGTCGCTGTCCTCAAAAATTCCACGGACACTGATTTTCTGTTCTCTGGGAGTGAGCGTGGCGTCCGCGCGGATGCTCTGTATCTGCTGCAGGCGAGCCGCCAGAATCGGCTCGATTTCGGATTGCTGTTCGGGCGTCAGGGCCAGCTTTCTCGCCAGCCTCTTTGCCTGCCGCATTGGGTTCGGAGCGTGGTCGGGTTGCGCTTCCGGCGGCGGAGCCTGTGCCTCCGGAGGCGGTGTTTGAGTCGTTGCGGCCGGCGGTGGTGCGCCAGCTGCAGGCTGCTCTTGTGCGCGGAGAGGACTGGCCACGAGTGCCAGGATCAAAGCAGCGCCGAGAGCCATCGAGGAAGCAAGAAGCCGCATGGGAATACTCCTAAGTGGAAATCAAACTGCCTGTGTAACAAACAAACACAAGAATCAAAGCAAAGTTTCGAGCCGCTCGACATTCATTTCGTGAGAATCTTCGTCGTTGGTACCTGAAGTGCGGTTAACCAATTCCATAACGACTGTTTTGCTATTAGCCAACGACGGTACACGGTAATCTCGGCAGGTCTCAATCTGGCTTTTTGAGGAAATGCGGTGACGGTTTCTGCTCGGGAGTTGTGGATGGCTACGCGATTATCCAAAGCTTTTTAGCGGGCGAGGAGGAGGCGGCGGGCAGAGCGGAGAGGCCCCATGATCCGGTGGGCTCCAATGGCGTTGAACTCCAGCCACCACATGGGAACGGCATAGGCAAGGGTGGAGAGAATCCCGACAAGGATCAAATGAGGATACGTTGGACGCAGCAAAAATCGTGTGATGAGCCACGGCGCGATGAGACACGCGGCACAGCGGGAGCCTGTACGCAGGTACAGAAGGGCGGTGTCGCGCATGCTGATATGGAGAAAGCGCTCCACAATGATGGGCTGCAGGATGCAGCGAAAAAAGATACTTGGAATTAATGTTCCCAGGGCCACACCTAACATGCCGTAGCGGTGGACCAGCGCGATGCTGAGAATCAGGTTCGCAATTGCCTCGCTGATGTTGAGGGCGGCATAGGCTTTCTGATGCAGGCTGGCATAGAGAGCGTTGACGGATGTGGACTGCGAACTCTCAACGAAGACTGCGATGGAAAGCACGATGACGATCGCGTAGGCGTCCCTGAACCCGGGACCCATCCAGAGGTCGATGAAATCGCGCGACCAGGCGACCATTCCAAACAGGATGAAAGCGGAACAGACAAGGGCCACGCGTGTACCGGCAAAAAAACTGCGCTGGAATCCGCCATCGTCGCTGACACTTTTCTGCATGCTGAGGACGGGCATCAGGACGCCTACAATCGCGTCGATTGCGTCAATGTAATAGATCACCAGTGTTGAGCCAATGGTGTAATGAGTCACCGCGACGAGCCCGACGAAGAAGGATACAACCAGCGTGTCGGTCTGGAAGCGGATGCGGTCCGCAATTTGCCCGATCAGGACTGGGCCGCCAAAGTGGAATAGCTTCCGTGATGTGATTCCATTCCAGCGCGGACGAGAAAAAATTTTGAGGAAGGGAAATGTACGATGGGTTACCCACAGGACGAGGACGTTGGCGGGAATTGAGGTGAATACGCTGAGCCATGCCAGCGAGATGACGCCATAATGCAAATCCAGTACGACAACCGTGGCGGCGGCGCGCAGAACAGCGGTGAGAACCAACACCCATGCGGTGACGTCGAAATGCTGCCCCGCATTCAGGGTTCCGAACGGAACCCGCATCCAGAAATTGGATGCGGTGCCGAAACCCACAATAAGAACGACAATGGCCAGTTCGCGGCTGTGCGCGTAGTGAAAGAAATAGATGCCTCCAGCGATCACGATGGTGGCGGACGCCAACAGCAGAGCCACGCCTCCAAAGATGCGCAAGGCTGCGCCATAGATATTTCTGGCTTCTTTATGGTCCTGCTGTCCAAAGGCGTACGCCATGTGGGTAAAGACAGCGCCGGAAAGTCCAAGGTCCATGAAGCTGTAGTAGCCGATGAACGTCATCGCAATGGCCCAGATCCCGTATTGCTCCGGCCCCAGCCGATGGATCGTAAACGGCATGATGAAGAAGCCGATGATTGCCAGGGACACCATTCGGAACACACGACTGCCCGAGCCGCGAACGAGCTGTTTCAGGGAATACAGTTTGCGATGTTCCTGCTTCGTAACGGTGGTTGCCACTCTTGCCAAACTCCCGGGGACGACGTGTAGATGCGAGAACGTCACGGATACCATTGCATTTGATTGGCCAAAGCCGTTGGGCGAGAGGACGGTACTCGATCGTTCAGTTTGAGGGGCGAAGGAAAGGAGTCAGACCCGGAAGTGTGCAAATATTTGCATCGGAAATTCGATAAAAAGGAACGTTTGCTTCTGCCTGCGAGGCAATTTCTCTGGCAATCGAGAGTACGAGATGGAGATGAGAGGATTTTCTGACGAAATTTTTTGCCGCAGGCCTACGTAGGCTTCCGATTTTGGGGAGAAGTCGCGGATGGCATGGTGCTTGCAAGTAATGCACGTGGAAACTTGCGATTAGTGAGGGTAGTGCAACATGGAATTGGTTGTTTTCGGAGTCATAGCAATTCTGGCGATGATCGGCTTGACAAGGCCATATATCGGCCTGCTCGCGCTTTTGATCGTCATGGAGTTGCAGCCGGGCGAGTTATATCCGCAACTGGCGCCTTTCCATCTGGAACGGGTGGTGGCGGCACTCCTGCTGGTGGCATTTTTGCTGCACGGAAAGAAATTGCGTTTCCCCCCTGCGATCCGCTGGTTTTTGGCGTTCTACGGCGCGATGGTCGTTTCGGTTCCGCTGGCATTCTGGCCGGGAAACGCTGCGGCGACATGCTTTTCCTATTTGGAAACGGTCGTCTTTGTTGTGTTTGCGGCTGCTTTATTGACCACCGAGGCCCGCATCCGCTGGTTTCTTTTGACGGATATTCTATTGGTGGACTGGCTGGGCGGAAGCTCCCTGTGGA
>JBDTBI010000234.1:0-8926 GCA_039924215.1 Acidobacteriaceae bacterium | reverse complement strand
CTGCGGCTTTACGAGCAAATGATGGAGCCGCGCTGGGTAATTTCAATGGGTTCGTGTGCCAACTCCGGCGGCATGTATGACATTTACAGCGTGGTACAGGGTGTAGACAAATTTCTTCCCGTGGACGTGTATGTGCCGGGTTGCCCGCCGCGTCCGGATGCTTTTGAGCAAGGACTACTGCTGCTACAGAAGGCGATCGCGACGGAACGACGCCCATTGAGCTGGGTAGTGGGACCGCAGGAAACGATACGTCACCCGCAGCCTTCGCAACGGGATTTGTTGCGGGAGCAGCGTATGCGCACCAAAGACCTTCGACCTATCGACGAAATCTAAGTTATGACGGAAGCCCCTGTCCAACCCGAGGCCAGAGCCACCGCCGCGAAGATTGCGGACGGGCTGCAGAAGAAATTGGGCCCGACCGAGATCACATCTCAGGCCACGATTGACGGAATCCCAACCTTCTGGCTGGGGCGAGAGAGCGTGCACCGCGCACTGGCTTACCTAAAGAACGACATAGAGCGGCCGTACCGGATGCTCTATGACCTTACCGCGATTGATGAGCGGATGCGGACCCATCCGGAGGGCCCGCCGGCCAGCGACTTTACTGTGGTGTACCACCTGTTGTCTTTCGACAGAAACCAGTATGTTCGCATTAAAGTGCCGATTGCGCAGGATCAGTTTGAAGTCGATACCATCACGGATTTGTGGCCTGCGGCGAACTGGTATGAGCGGGAAGCGTGGGACATGTTCGGCATCCGCTTCCAGGGCCACCCACATCTGGAACGTCTATTGATGCCGAAGACCTGGGTCGGCCATCCGTTGCGTAAGGACCATCCGGCAAGAGCGACCGAAATGGGCGCATTCAAGCTTCCCGACGAGAAGGAGGAAGCGGAACAGGAGGCAATGCGCTTTAAGCCTGAGGACTGGGGCATGCGCCGAGGCCGCGAGGGCGAGGATTTTGTCTTCCTGAACGTGGGGCCGCAACATCCGGGCACGCATGGTGTGCTGCGCGTTGTGCTGCAACTTGACGGGGAAGAGATTGTGGACGCGGTGCCGGACATCGGGTTTCATCATCGCGGCGCGGAAAAGATGGGGGAACGGCAATCGTGGCACACCTATATTCCTTACACCGACCGGATCGATTATCTGGGTGGAGTGATGAACAATATGGCGTACCTGATGGCGGTGGAGAAGCTTGCCGGAATCGTGGTGCCTCCGCGCGCGCAGGTAATTCGCGTGATGCTGGCGGAACTGTTCCGGATCATCAGCCATCTGGTATGGTATGGCACGTTTGCCCAGGACCTGGGACAGCTCTCGCCCGTTTTCTTTACCTTCAATGATCGCGAGCGCGCTCTCGGAATCATCGAAGCCATTTGCGGAGCGCGCATGCATCCCAACTGGTTTCGCATTGGAGGCGTGGCACAGGACCTGCCGAAGGGCTGGGACGGGCTGATCCGCGACTTTTTGAAATACATGCCACCGCGCCTGAAGGAGTATGACACGCAGGTGATGCGGAATCGGATATTCAAGGCGCGCACGCAAGGTGTTGGTGCGTACACGACGGAAGAAGCGATCGAGTGGGGCGTGACCGGGCCGGGCTTGCGCGCATGCGGGCTTGATTGGGACTTCCGCAAGAAGCAGCCCTATTCCGGCTATGAGCAGTTCGAGTTTGACGTGCCGACGGGCACCCATGGCGACTGCTATGACCGCGGAGCGGTCCGCGTCGAGGAGATGCGGCAGAGCCTGCGGATTATTGAGCAATGCGTCAACAACATGCCGGAGGGAACGTATAAGTCGCTTCAGCCGCTGGCGACCCCGCCGCTCAAAGACAACACAATGCACGACATCGAAACGCTGATTACGCACTTTCTGGGAGTTAGCTGGGGTCCGGTGATTCCTCCGGGAGAGGCGCTAGGAGCGATCGAGGCGACGAAAGGGAACAACGGCTACTACCTGGTGAGCGACGGCAGCACGGTTTCGTACCGGACGCGCATCCGGACACCATCGTTCGCGCATATGCAGATGCTCCCGAAGCTGGTACGGGGCCGGATGATTCCAGATTTGCTGGCTGTTCTCGGCGCCATGGACTTTGTGCTGGCAGACGTGGATCGGTGACCGGGCCGATGAAGAAAGGAGATGTATGTTAACGGCGGAGGAACGGCAGGAGATCGAGGCGGAGCTAGCTCACTATCCGACCAAACAGGCCGTGTGCATCGATGCCATGAAGATTGTGCAGCGCCATCGTGGATGGGTTTCCGATGAAAGCATTCATGATATTGGCGAACTGCTGGAAATGTCCTCTGCCGATCTGGATGGGGTGGCGACCTTTTACAACCTGATCTTTCGCAAGCCGGTAGGTCGGCATGTCGTCATGCTGTGCGATAGCGTGAGCTGCTGGATCATGGGATGCGAGGGGATGCGCAAGCACCTGACGGAGCGGCTGGGAATCGACTTCGGTGAAACCACGCCGGACAATCGCATCACACTGTTGCCTATCGTGTGCCTTGGAGCCTGCCAGCATGCGCCGACGATGCTGGTGGATAACGAACTGCATGGCGAGCTGGATGCGGCGAAGATCGACATGCTTTTGGAAGGGTGCAAATAGCCATGGCAAGCGAGAGGCCACTGACGCAGAATATTCCGACGGACGGAGGGGTGCTCAGCCTGCAGGCCTATGAGCAAGTGGGCGGATTCCAGGGGCTGCGGAAGGCGTTGCGTGAGATGACGCCGCAGCAGGTTCAGGATGAGGTCAAGAATTCTGGTTTGCGCGGGCGCGGCGGAGCCGGTTTCCCCACTGGGATGAAGTGGAGCTTTACCCCTATGGGTGCAGACGCTCCAAAGCCGAAGTACGTGGTTGCCAATGCGGATGAGATGGAGCCTGGGACATTCAAAGACCGCTACCTGATGGAAGGGAATCCGCATCAATTGATCGAAGGGCTGGCTCTGGCTGGGTTTGCGATTGAGGCGGATGTTGCGTTCATTTTCATCCGGGGTGAGTACAAGTTATCGCAGGAGAGACTGCTGCGGGCGATTGCCGAAGCTTACTCGGCGGGATATCTGGGACACGACATTCTAAAGTCCGGGTACTCGCTCGAAATGTATCTGCACGTGAGCGGTGGACGGTATATGTGCGGCGAGGAGACGGGCCTTCTGAATGCGCTTGAAGGGAAGCGCGCCAATCCGCGTGCCAAGCCCCCTTTTCCGCAGGTGTCGGGTTTGTGGGGCAAGCCGACGATTGTGAACAATGTTGAAACACTATCGAACGTGCCGCACATTCTTGAAAAGGGAGTGACGTGGTATCAGGGCCTGAGCCGTTCCAAGGATACGGGGACAAAACTCTACGGTGCGAGCGGCAAAGTGAAGCGACCGGGAGTATGGGAGTTGCCGATGGGGACTCCGATGCGCGAGATTCTGGAGGAACACGCCGGCGGCATGCGCGACGGCCTTCGCTTTCGCGGAGTGCTTCCCGGCGGCGCATCCACAGATTTTCTGGTGGAAGAACACTTGGATGTTCCGATGGACTACACCTCGGTGCAGCAGGCAGGCAGTCGCCTGGGGACAGGCACGATGATTGTGCTGGACGATCAGACGTGTCCCGTTGGCATGACTGCCAACCTCACTCACTTCTTCGCCCAGGAGTCTTGTGGCTGGTGCACTCCGTGCTGGAGCGGACTGAAGTGGGCTACGAAAATTCTGGATGCGATGGAGGCGGGAAAAGGAAAGCCCGGAGATCTGGAAAAACTTTCGTATTTATCGAAGTTCTGGTCCCCAGGGCATACTTTTTGCGCTCTTGCGCCAGGCGCGGCGGAGCCCGTGCAGAGCGCATTGAAGTTTTTCCGTGACGATTTTGAGCGTCATATCCATGAGCAACGTTGTCCCTGGAAAAGCTGACGGGAGAACCTGACAGAGGAGCGGCGAATGGGCACGATCTACGTTGACGGGAAAGCCTGTGAAGCGAACCCGCGGCAGAACCTGCTGCACGCCTGCCTCTCGCTTGGGCTCAACCTGCCATATTTCTGTTGGCATCCGGCGATGGGATCGGTGGGCGCCTGCCGGCAATGCGCCGTAATGCAATTCAAGGATGCCGAGGATACCCGGGGAAGACTGGTGATGGCGTGCATGACGCCTGCGACCGATGGAACTCGCATTTCGATATCCGATCCGGAAGCGGTTGCCTTCCGCGCTGGGATCATCGAAGGGATGATGCTGAATCATCCGCACGACTGCCCGGTGTGCGATGAGGGCGGTGAGTGCCATTTGCAGGACATGACGGTGATGACCGGGCATGACTATAGGCGTAGCAGGTTTCCGAAGCGCACCTTTCATGATCAGTACCTGGGACCGTTCGTGTATCACCAGATGAACCGCTGCATCCAGTGTTACCGCTGTGTGCGGTTTTATCGAAATTATGCCGGAGGAAACGATCTGAATTCCTTTGGCATTACCAACGGGGTTTTCTTCGGGCGCGATCAGGATGGAGTGCTCGAAAGCGAGTTTGCGGGGAACCTGGTGGAGGTATGTCCGACCGGCGTGTTTACGGACCGCACGCTGCGACGTCACTACACGCGCAAGTGGGATCTGCAGATGGCGCCCTCGATCTGCGGGCAGTGCGGCGTCGGCTGCAACATCACGATGGGAGAGCGCTACGGCTTGCTGCGCCGCGTTGTGAACCGCTTTAACAGCGAGGTGAATGGCTATTTTCTTTGTGATCGCGGGCGCTACGGCTATGAGTTCGTAAACAGTGAGAAGAGGGTTCGCAGCGCGCAGTTCCAGGGAGAATCTGTTTCGGGAGAAGACGCGGAACGGCACTTGCAGACGTTCACCTCCGGGGGAAAGACGCTGATCGGCATTGGATCGCCGCGAGCGTCACTTGAGGCTAATTTTTCGCTGCGGCGGCTGGTCGGGAAAGAAAACTTTTTTGCAGGCGTTGCCGATAGCGATGGGGCCAGAATCCGGAAGATGGTGGAAATTCTTCAAGCCGGCCCGGCTCATTCCGCTTCGCTCCGCGACGTTGAGCAGTCGGATGCGGTGCTGATTCTGGGAGAAGACGTTACGAATTCAGCCCCCCGGATGGCACTGAGCCTGCGGCAGTCTGTACGCCAGGAGTCGTTCGACACCGCGCAGAAGCTTCGCGTCCCGCTGTGGATGGATGATGCGGTGCGGGAACTTGCGCAGAACACGAGAAGCCCACTCTTCATTGCGGCACCAGGCGCGACTCGGCTGGATGACGTCGCCGCACGAACCTACCGGGCGGCGCCGGACGATGTGGCGCGACTGGGTTTTGCGGTGGCGCACGAGATTGATGCGAAAGCGCCGGAAGTTGTGGGCTTGTCGGGCGAGATGCGGGATCTGGCGCACACGATTGCAACGGCGCTGACGAGCGCGAAGCGGCCCTTGGTGGTTTCCGGGCCGAGTTGCCGGAGCGATGCGGTGATTGAATCCGCGGCGAACGTGGCCAGGGCTTTGTGCGAGAGCGGCCATCCCGCCGGGCTGAGCCTGATTGCGCCGGAGTGTAATAGCTTTGGCCTGGCGCTCATGGATGCGCACCCACTGAGCGAGGCCGTCGCGATGTCGCGGAATGACGGGTCAGCCGTGGTGATTGTGCTTGAGAACGATCTCTATCGGCGGATCCCGCGAAAAACAGTGGATAACTTTTTCGAGTCGGCGGAGCATGTGATCGTACTTGATTCACTGGAGACGGATACGACGGCGCAGGCGGAACTTCTCCTTCCCGCGGGGCCGTTTGCAGAATCGGATGGAACGGTGGTGAGCAACGAGGGGCGAGCACAACGATTTTTCCAGGTATTTCCGTCGGAGGGTGATGTGCGGGAGAGTTGGCGATGGCTGGGAGACGCGGCGTGGACTTCGCTGGATGATGTGGTGACGACGCTTGCGCAAGAGATGCCTCAGCTTGCGCGGGTGGCTGGAGCCGCGCCCTCGTCGACATTCCGGATCAAGGGCGCGAGGGTGCCGCGAGAGTCGCATCGCTATAGCGGCCGCACGGCGATGACGGCAAACATCAGCGTGGTTGAGCCGAAGCCGCCAACGGATCCGGACTCGGCGCTTTCATATTCGATGGAAGGAACTCAACTGCAGCCGCCGGGCGCGCTGCAACCGTTCTTCTGGACTCCGGGCTGGAATTCCATTCAGGCGGTCAATAAATTTCAAAGCGAGATTGGCGGTGAGCTCAAGGGAGGCGATCCGGGCGTTCGCCTGTTTGATTCCTCGGCTGCAGGAGCCTACTTCAACACCGTTCCGGCTGCGTTTGCACGCCGCGAAGCAGAGTGGATGGTGATTCCAATTGAACATATTTTCGGTTCAGAGGAATTGAGTCTGCGTGCCCCTGGCGTTGCGGAGCTTGCACCGGGGCCGTACCTGGCGTTGAATGCGACGGATGCGGCGAAGATCGGTGGGGAAGGGAACGCGACGGAGGTTGAGGTTGAGATTGGCGGCGTAAAGCAGCGGCTGCCCCTGAAACTGCTGCCCGATCTGCCTGCTGGAGTTGCGGGTATTCCTGCGGGACTGACTGCATTGCGGGGAGAGGAGTTTCCGGCGTGGAGCCGGATTGAACGCATGCCATGACCAGCCCTTATCCATTCGCGGCAATCATCGGGATATTGATCGTGGCGCTGACCCTTGCGGCGTTCCTGATTTGGTTAGAGCGGCGGCTGCTTGCACTTTGGCAGGACCGCTACGGGCCGAATCGGGTGGGGCCGTTTGGGCTGCTGCAAGTCGTCGCCGACATGATCAAGATCTTCACGAAAGAAGACTGGATTCCGCCCTTCGCGGACAAGGTGGTCTTTGTAATTGCACCGGCCATCATCATGGTGACGGTGTTGATGTCCTTCGCCGTGCTGCCGATCGCTCCGGGCATTATCGTTACAGACCTGAACGTAGCCTTGCTGTTTTTTCTCGGGATGTCGTCACTGGGCGTTTACAGCATTGTGTTGGCAGGCTGGTCGTCGGGAAACAAATACTCCCTGCTAGGGGGGCTGCGCGCCGCTGCCCAGATGATGAGCTATGAAGTCTTCATGGGCATGTCTCTGATGGGAGTGGTGCTGCTGGCCGGTTCGTTTAACCTGACAACGATTGTCCAGGCGCAGAAGAATTTGTGGTTCATCGTTCCTCAGTTTCTGGGCTTTGTTTTGTTTCTGATTGCTGGCGTGGCGGAAGCGCGACGGCTGCCGTTCGATCTTCCAGAGGCGGAGGCGGAACTGGTCGCAGGGTTCCATTCCGAATATTCCGGCATGAAATTCGGGATGTTTTTTGTGGGTGAATATCTGGGCGTGCTGCTGATCTCCTCCATGATTACGGTACTGTTTCTTGGCGGGTGGAGTGGCCCATGGTTGCCGCCGGTCGTTTGGTTTCTGATCAAGATGTTTGCGTTCGTCTGCTTCTTTATTTTGCTGCGGGCCACGCTCCCCAGGCTGCGTTTCGATCAGCTTATGTCGCTGGGCTGGAAGGTGATGCTGCCGCTGGCTTTGGCCAATCTGGTCGTGACCGGCGCGGTTGTAATGGTTTTCAAGTAGGTAAAGAAGGAAGGATGGGCTGAGATGCTGAGTGTGATCCGAACGATGTGGAGCGTGTTCCTGCATATGTTTCATAGGCGGGTGACGATCCAGTATCCGGAAGAGAAGGCATATCTGGCTCCGCGCACGAGAGGGCGCATTATCTTGTCACGCGATCCGGATGGCGGCGAGCGATGCGTTGCCTGTCAGTTATGCGCGGTTGTCTGTCCGGTGGATTGCATTTCGCTGCAGGCGACAGAGGATGGAAATGAGCGGCGGTATCCGGAATTTTTCCGTATTAATTTTTCGCGCTGTATTCTCTGTGGGTTGTGCGAGGAGGCCTGTCCGACGTATGCGATTCAATTGACCCCGGATTTTGAAATGGCGGAATATAACCGCCAGAATCTAGTGTATGAAAAGGAAGATTTGCTGATTGACGGGCCGGGCAAGTATCCGGGCTACAATTACTGGCGCGTCGCCGGAGTGCGGATCGGCGGCAAAGGTAAGGGCGAAGCGGAAAATGAATTTCCTCCTGAGGATATACACAGACTGACGCCATGACGACTTTTCTGGAGTGGGCTTTCTATATAGCTGGTGCGATCGCCGTTATTTCAACGGTGATGGCGATTACGCGCGTCGTTGCGGTCCATGCCCTGCTATATCTGATTGTTTCGCTTCTGGCGCTGGCGGTGGTGTTTTACAGCATGGGAGCGCCACTGGTTGCCGCGCTGGAAGTCATTATCTATGCTGGCGCGATTCTGGTTCTATTCCTCTTTGTCGTGATGATGCTGAACCTGGGAGGGAAGGCACGCGAAACGGAAAAGCAGTGGCTGGCGGGGAAGGTGTGGGTTGGGCCGGTGATTCTGTCCGCCATTCTGCTTGCCGAAGTGATCTACCTGATCACGCAAAGCCCTCTCTCGGGAGGAATGGGCGCGGTTATTGGGCCGAAAGAGGTGGGACTGGCTCTCTATGGTCCGTACCTGATTGGCGTGGAACTGGCCTCGATGCTGCTGCTAGGCGCTCTCGTCGGTGCTTCTCATCTGGGGAAGCGGGAGGCGCGAGCATGACACCGCTTCCGATGAGCTACGGACTGATTTTAGGCGGAATCATATTTGTGCTTGGGCTCCTCGGTCTTCTGATGCGCCGCAACCTGCTGTTTATTTTGATCGGAATTGAGATCATGCTGAACGGTGCGGGTGTGGCATTTGTGGCGGCGGGATCGCGATGGGGTCAGCCGGATGGCCAGATTATGTTTCTGTTCATTCTGGCGGCTGCGGCGGCTGAGGTTTCCGTTGGCCTCGCTCTGCTGCTTCGCTTTTATCGACGGCACGGCTCGCTAGACGCGGATGCCGGAAACGAGATGAGAGGGTGACGATGCTTGGCCTGCTCTGGCTGGTTCCGGCGATTCCATTCGCAAG
>JBDTBI010000233.1:0-8255 GCA_039924215.1 Acidobacteriaceae bacterium | reverse complement strand
CTTTTCCTGCCGCGTCAGCGGATAACTAAAGAGATTGGCAACATGTCGATCCTGAGGGTGTTCCCTCCCCCTGCGTCGCACAATCGGAGCCTGTAACGTAGGCTTTCGCGTTTCGGAACTCATCCCTGGTGCCAGTGCAGGCCGCGAAGCGGCCATTCTTCCCGGCACCGGCGTGGCCGTCACCAGCTTTGCCGGTTCGACCGGTGAAGTCTGTTTTACCCAGTGTGCCTGGGAGAAAATCAACAACAAAACAGCAGCCATCGCAACCCCGGTTACAGGCACCCAGAACAACCAATTTCGCCGTGTTTCATAGGTATTTGCCGCCGCGACTTCCAAGCGCTGATGAACCCGGTCTGCCATTGCCTCAGGCGTCCGCATTTCGCGTAACAATCCCAAAGCGGCATCGATTTCCTCGTCGATCCTCCTAGGACAATCCCGCTTCCGCTTCATCTCGCGTTTCTCCTCTCTTCCCTTTCCATGCGTTCACGCAAGCGCTGGCGCGCGCGAAACAGGCAGGACCGCACGCTGGATTCTGTCGTCTGCAAAATCGCTGCAATCTCTGGTGCTCCCAATTCTTCTATGGCCGAAAGCCTCACCACCTCGCGTTCCTTGCGGGGCAGAGTGTCGATGATGCGCAGGATGCGAGCACAACCTTCTGCCGCGCCAAGCGTAGTTTCTGCCGATATTTCTGAACTCGAGCAATTCTCCAACATTTCTTCAGCTTCTTCAAGCAGCGGAGTCGAGCGCAGCCGTCGCTTGCGGTCCAGGGCCAGGTTCCATGCAATCCGAATCAACCACACGCGGCGATTTTCGACGGAAGCCAACTTCTTCTGATGCTTCAGAACTCGCAGAAATGTCTCCTGGACGACATCCTCCGCATCGCTGGCGTGCCGCAAAATACTGAAGGCCATCCGAAACAGAAGCGCGGAATGCTCGGTTGCCAGCCCGGAGACTTCCGAAAGCAGGTTCGCGGCGTCGCACTCGCTTTGGCCCACACTTCGGCCCAGGGTCCAGGTCAAGATCTGCTCGCTCGTCGCTGTTCTGACATTCATAAAAATCAGTTCATTAGACAAGACGCATGGGGAATGGGTTGCGCTCGGGAATCTTTACCGCGCCGTTTTGGTGGCAATTCTATCGCAGAAAATGGAAAGGCCACGCTCGGAAGCGCAGCCTTGGCGGGAATCTGAAATTGCAATCTTCGTTTAATGCATCTGCTGGAGCTTTTGCGCAGCGATCTGACCCGCTGTCGTCTTGGAATCTTTGTCCTTCAACTGCGCGTAAATCTGCTTCGCATGTTCAGGATTCGTCTGATCGTAGATGCTCGCCAGCTCCAGTTTCGCTTCTCCTGCCGGCACTGCGGTTGTGGGGTGCGCCGCGAGCTGGTTCAACAACTGAATTGCGTCCTGTGTTTTATTGCTCTGGCGGTACAGGCTAACCAGAGCGAGATTTGCGAGCGACACAAGGTTTTTATTCCCTTGTTTCGCCACCTTCTTTAAGGTAGATTCGGCCTCGGCTGTCTTTCCTATTTCCATATATGTCAGCCCGGAGAAATACAGCGCATTTTTGCCCGCATCGGTGGAACCGAAATCCTTCACTACCTTTAGAAACTCTGCGTTGGCTGCTTCAGCGCGCGCGGTGCTGGTTGGGTAGGTCCGCACGCCCGGTTCCGCCGGGCTACCGGGCTGCGTTACGGGGGCGCTGTAAATGTCCATGGCAGCACCGAACTCGCTGGATGCCGCGGCCTCTCGGTGCTGGTAGAAAAACGTGCCGCCAATTCCAATCGCCACCACAACAAGCACGATAACCGCGAAAAGAATCGACTCCGATTTGTGGTCTTCCAGCCACCCCAAGGCGTTCTGCGCGTGGTCGACCAGCGCATCGTGTTTCATTGCATGACGAGTTTGAGTGTCCACGGAGTTTGCTGATTTCCTTCACGGGGTAGAATGCTGCAGCTATACAAGGATTGGGCTGCTCCTTCAGTGTAGCAGCGGTGAAAATCAGGCGCAATCGAGCCGAATTTTGTTGCCTTTTTTGGTGCACCTGGCAGTCGGCATGCGGCTTGCAAACCCTAAGGCGTGGACGGCACAGGGTTGTTCTCTGGCACAGACGGAGCAGGTTGCACGCCTTTCTCTGGGGACAACAGGCTACGCACCAATCGAGTCGGGACGGACGCTTGCAGGATCGCCTGCTTTCCTTGCTGTTTGATCGTAACGCTGCGCAGCAATGCATTCCAGTCCGCCGCTGTTGCATCCTGTGCCCCGGAGGTTACCTGAGCGGAACGTGCCAATCCGAGTGCCAGCTTGACCAGGCTCACCGTTTCTTTGGCGGCGATCTCAGTGGGTGCAATTTCCTCCAGCCGAAGATGGATCGACCGCAGATAGCGGATAGAAGCGATAAAAGTACTGTCAGCAGGCAACGAAATTGGAAGATTGAAGATATGGATCTGTTGCTCCGAGCCGAAGGGTAGCCCGAGCTCGCCAATCCCCCAGGCTTCCGACAGCAATGGAATCTTTGAATAATATTTCGTAAGCAGCGTATCGCCGGTGAAAGGGGATGCTGCCACGTGATAGCGGTCGATCATCGAATGGATTTGCTCGGCCGTTGGTGCATTGGAGACCGCCACCAAGTCGTATCCCAGCAGCACCACCCGTACAGTACGGCCATCATGCGTAAGTGAATAGATATCGTGTCCGGCGTAACGCTCTGAAGTCGAAGAATGCGCCTCAAGATACGCCGTCAAACGAAGCCCGCTAAAGCGCCCCTGAAACACCTCAGAGTACGCGACGGCACCGTTCGGTCCGCTGGGGTCTGCCATGCGGTGAATCGCAAACGCCACGTGGTCGAGATCGCGTTCAAACACGATACCGGTAGCATCGATGAAGCCCTGATATTCAGGGTCGTGAGGCACCGGATGTTGATCGAAATGAGCCAACGCACGCACGGGCTTCAGGTTGAGATAAACAATGGCGTCAGCTTCGGGAAGCAGGCGGGCAACCTCAGGAGGAGCTTTTTTGCGGAGATAGACGGCGGTTGCAAGCGCCGCTATCACTGCCAGAGCAACCGCCAGACTGATCCATGTACGTCTACGCATGAGGGGTGGTGGACCTCATGGGGTGCACGTATGGAAAATGGATACCGATACTTCGGTCAATCGAATCAGTCATTGAAGTTGTATCGACAATAGAATCGCACTTCCGATAGAGAGGCTTCCTAAACGGTAGCTGCGAAATGTGATTACGAGGATAGCACCAATCCCCGGCGTGCAGAATAAACCTCGGTTTGTCCTGAATCGTCTCTGAAGTGTCCGAGCCAGCTCCTACTCAACCAGGGTCGCTTTGGAGGCCAATCTTTGGACGCGAATCTTGGACGGGATCAATGTATCAGTGTTGGTTCGTCTCCAATTTCCTTTTCTTCCGGCGGAATCACGACAGCAGCCGCGACCTTGTCTGGATCTTCCAAATGGAGCAGGCGCACGCCTTGTGTGGAACGGCCTGCTGCTCGCACCGTTTTTGTATCGATGCGGATAATCTTGCCGAACTGGCTGATGACCATCAGTTCGCTTGAATCGTCGACCAGGTTGATGGAGGATACCTTGCCATTTTTCTTCGTCGTTTTGACGTTGATAACGCCTTTACCGCCGCGTGTTTGCAGGCGATATTCATCGACGTCGGTGCGCTTTCCATAACCGTTTTCGGTTACGGAAAGAATCAGGCAGGTGCAGTCGTCTCCGCCGCCGTTCTTTTTGCGCTCCTTGGGTGTTACCGCAACGCCGATCACGTAATCGTTTTTCGCCAGATCGATTCCGCGCACGCCGCGAGCGGGACGGCCCATGGAACGCACATCATTCTCGTCGAAGCGAATCGCCATGCCATCGCGCGTAGCGAGGAAAACAATCTGCTGGCCATCCGTGATCCGTGCCGCTACCAGGTCATCTTCCTTATCGATGCCAATTGCAATAATTCCTTTTGCCATCACATTAGCGAAATCTTTCAGAGGGGTCTTTTTCACGGTCCCGTGGCGTGTCCCGAAGAAGATGAACTTCCCTTCTTCCTCTAGATGACGCACTGGTAGAATCGCGCAGATATTCTCTCCCGGTTGCAAATTTAGCAGGCTGGCCATGGCTTTTCCTTTGCCTGCCGCGCCCACATCCGGAATCTCATAAACCTTGAGCCAGTACACGCGGCCGGTGTTCGTAAAGCAGAGCAGGTACGCGTGCGTAGAGTCGATGATCAGCTGTTCGACAAAATCTTCTTCGCGCGTGCGCATCCCGAACCGTCCCGTGCCGCCGCGACGCTGCTGGCGATAGGTGGAGATGGCAGTCCGCTTCAAATAGCCGGAATGTGAAACCGTGATGGCGACCTGTTCGTCTGCGATCAGATCTTCCATTTGCAGTTCTGCTGTCTCATCCAGAATCTGGGTGCGGCGAGCGTCGCCGTAGTCCTTCTTCACCGCCTCTAGTTCCTTGATGATGACGCTGCGCAACTTTTTCTCGCTAGCCAGAATGGATTCATACTCCGCAATCCGCTCGCGGACCTCAGCCAGCTCCTTCAGCAGCTCATCAATGGAAAGCTGTGTCAACCGATACAGTTGCAACTCGAGAACGGCATCGATCTGGCGATAGGTCAGGCCGGCCTCGGCTGCCAGATTCGTCGTGTCTTTGTCCAGCTTGATGACAATCTCTTTGCCGAGAGAGAAACGGTGCAGATTCTCTCTTGCATCCGCGCGCGAAGAAGACCCGCGAATGATTTTGATGAATGCGTCCAGATTATCCAGCGCAATTTTGTAGCCTTCCAGAATGTGTTCCCGATCGCGCACCTTTTTCAGGAGGAAGGCGGTTCGGCGGCGCACCACATCGATGCGATGGTCCAGGAAGTGACGAATTGCCTGCGGCAGGCCCATTTCCCGCGGCTGGCCATTGACGACGGCCAGAAAGATCATCGAGAAACTATCCTGCATCTGGGTATGCTTATAAAGCTGGTTCAGCACAATCTGTGCTTCGGCGCCGCGCTTCAGCTCAATGACGATCCGCATCCCATCGCGATCACTTTCATCGCGAACGTCACTAATCTCGTCGATCACCTTTTCATTGACCAGATCCGCAATGCGCTCGATCAGTTTCGACTTGTTTACCTGATACGGAATTTCCGTGACGATAATTGCCTGGCGTCCCTGGTTGATGTTTTCCGTCGCAACCCGTGCGCGCATCAGGAAACGGCCGCGTCCGGTCTTGTATGCCTGGGCGATTCCACTGCGACCGTATATAAATCCGCCGGTGGGGAAGTCGGGCCCTTGCACGTGTGCCAGGACTTCAGCGAGCCCGGCATGGGGATTGTTCACCATCTCAATCGCGGCATTCACAACTTCGGTAAGGTTGTGCGGCGGGATGTTGGTGGCCATGCCAACCGCGATTCCGCTTGACCCATTCACAATCAAGGTAGGAATCCGCGTTGGAAGCACTAGAGGCTCCAGCGTGCTCTCGTCGTAATTGGGTGTAAAGTCGACGGTGTCCTGGTCGATATCGGCCAGCATTTCTCCGGCGATGCGGGTCAAACGGGCTTCCGTGTACCGCATGGCGGCTGGTGGATCGCCATCCACTGAACCAAAGTTTCCCTGTCCATCCACCATGGTGTAGCGCATGGTAAAGGGCTGCGCCAGGCGCACCATTGTGTCGTAGATCGACGCATCTCCGTGGGGGTGGTACAGTCCCATGGCCTGCCCAACTACTTTGGCGCATTTGGTGTATTTTTTGTTGTACTGCAGGCCCATTTCCTGCATCGTGTACAGGACGCGACGGTGCACCGGCTTCAGGCCGTCCCGCACATCCGGCAGCGCACGGCCGATGATGACCGACATGGAATAGTCGAGATACGAGCGGCGCATCTCATCTTCAATATTGATGGAGATCATGTTCGCCGCGCCTGGACCGGTCGGGCCGCCCGGAGGCGCTCCGCTGCTGCCCGTGCCATCGCTGCCATTGTTGCCGAAAGGGAGTTGCTGGGGGTTTTGTTCGTCTGTCATGGTTTTTGGTCGAATCGTTCTTGAAGTGAGCTAAAGGCCTATCCGGTGGCGTGTGCGGTTTGGTAACAAGTGCTCACCGGATGGAACTGAAGGTCTCTCTATAGAATACCGTGTTTCGAGAGATTCAGCAGGTGGAGAACAAGGAACTGAAATGGCAGAGAGGCATGGATTTGCAAGGGGATTTCTGCTAGGAAACCAATAACGGCAGGCTTACCAGCGTCAGCAGAACCTGCGCTACCACAACCGCGCCCGTCAACCAGAAAAACATGCGGCGGCGGCGAGATTCCAGCATATCGGTGAACACGCCTCCGATAAACGTAAACAGAAACGGCAGGGCCCACAGCCACGGTTGCGCGTGCACGCCTGTGGTTTCTAATACGAAAAACAACAATGCCACAATCAGCGGAGTCGTGTTCCCAAAATAGCGGGAGCGCCGATGGAGCAGATACAGCGCGAACGTCGCGATCGCTGCGATTGTTATGCCGGCGTTCGACACGTTGCTCATCATATGCAAGGTGTTTGCCCAGGAAATCCACAGGAGCGCATCGGCGCTCTCAAAGACATAGCTCAGGGCGTCCAGATGGAAGGCATAGAAGGCTACCAGGATCAGAAATCCTCCCGTCGCGGCGATTGCCAGCACCGGAATCACCTGCTCTCGTCTGTCTTTCGCCAGATACAGCATGAACCCAAAAGCCAGCACCAGTCCCAGAATCGCTGCCACCACATGCGCTGTGGCTGTCAGGCCCAGAGCCACAGTCAGCAGCAGCAGCCGCGGTCGCCACTTCTTTCTTGGCCCCTGCATCGCATGTGCGAGCCCAATCGCCGTATACAGCACTCCGTAGAGTCCCCAGGCCGCAAGAATCTCATTGTTTGGGTAGACGCACGCCCGGATCATTTCCGGCGAGAAACAATAGAGGGTCAGCGCCAGAAAACCGCCTGTGTCGCCGTATAACCGTCGTGAAACCCACCAGATGCCGCCTCCCAGCCAAATCCCAAAAAAAATGAATGGTAATCGCAGCAGAAGAAGTACATTGCGGGCCACGTGGCGCATTTCCCAGGTGGAAACATTGCTCGGTTGGCCTAGAAGAATACGCTCCAGAGTCAGGGGCAATCCCGCGGCCCGGTACGCAAACGTCCCGTCGCTGATATTGCCGCACGAAGTGAGATATCCGGCCAGCGGCGAAGGCTTCTCCCATAGCTCGCGCCCGCAGCGTGCGTACCGATAATCGGTTTGTGTCAGCGTCTGCCGGTGGACAATCCAGAGACACTGCAAGGCAAACAGCAGCAACATCGCAGCAGCCAGTATCTGTGGTTGGCGAAATTCAAATTTGGGCATGCGCATGGTCTGTTGCTGAGTTTACTAGAGGGAAGCCGACACCTGTTCTTGCGTATTCTTCCATCGCGAAAGCGAAGGTACGGACTTGGCTGGTCAAATTCCATCTAGAATCAATAATTGCTGGCTAGATTTAACTCGCTCCAAATCGGCAAGCTGGACTCTATGACGAAAAAAAGGATCGTCGATGTCTCGGATTATCGTAATCGGAGCGGGCGTAATGGGATTGGCTGCCGCCTACCAGGCGTTGCTTGACGGGCATCAGGTCGACGTTGTTGAAGCGTCCCCTGAGGCTGGCGGCATGGCTGGGCATTTCGACTTTGGCGGCATTTCCATTGAGCGTTTTTACCATTTCGTATGCAAGTCGGACGATCCAACCTTTGAGCTGATGGCCAAACTTGGCATTGCGGATAGGCTGCGCTGGGTGCCAACTACCATGGGTTTCTTCACTCAGGGGAAGCTGAACCATTGGGGCGATCCTATTTCTTTGTTGAGACTGCCAGGGGTAAGTTTGATCAATAAATTGCGGTATGGTTTTTTTGTGTTTGTGTGCATGAGGCGCAATCATTGGCCTGCATTGGAACATCGATCTGCCCGGGAATGGATCACCAGCTATTGCGGACAACAGATTTACGATCGATTCTGGAAGTCGTTATTGCATTACAAATACTATGAATATGCGGACAACATCTCCGCCGCGTGGATCTGGACTCGTATCCGAAGAGTGGGAAAATCGCGCAAAAATATCATGCAGGAAGAGCTCGGCTACATCGAAGGAGGGTCGAAGACCCTCGTCGACTCCTTGATGGATACGATTGAGATGCGCGGGGGGCATGTGCACCTCAGTATGCCCGTTCAGCGCGTAGTCACAGAAAACAATCGCGTAATCGGGGTCGATACACCT
>JBDTBI010000232.1:0-3002 GCA_039924215.1 Acidobacteriaceae bacterium | reverse complement strand
GAACCAAACACTCAATTTTACGGGAAGGGAGGGGATGGCAGCGAGAGTTATAGACAAAAGACTAAATTGTGATGAATGAAAGAAGGCGGAGCGGGCGTGCAAGCGAACCGAACCGCTCATTTTGGAGTCCCTGTGTTCTGAGTAAGGACCGTCGTTAGCTGCTCAGGAGTCCCTTGCGATGACATAGGCGCAAGAAGCAATAAGGCTCTCCGGTTGGCCTCCGAATACTCTATGTTTGCCTCGATCAAAGTCAAATGCTTGTCTAACATTCTGACAACGCGATTCAGCATTCTACTCATTTCATAAAACAACAAAGCTAAAACAATGATCGTTAGCCCCGCGACATCTGCGGCGATGGCAAATACAATCTTCTGTGTAAGCGGTGCGTGGGCACGCAAAATTCGGAACAGAGACAGGATAAAAAAGGTCGCCGCCGCACAGTCGTAGATAACGATGACCCAAAAACCGAGCCGCCTCAAGTGCAGTTTTTGGGATTCTGCAGGTATAAGTCTGCCGTAGAAGCCACTTGCAATGTTAAGTAGGGAAAGTACACCGGCAACAGCGATTGGAGCCCAAGGCGACATCCATGACCCTCTTACCAAGTTCTATCAGACTAAAAGATATTATCTGCCAGATTTTACCGCGTGCGGTTTCCGACACCGCTACGCCGCACCACTTCGTCGCGGCTCAATGCTCTCCACGATCTTCCGGTTCGCATTCTCCACTTTACGCAGCTCATAGGGAGATTGCATATTCATCCAAAACTGTGCGGCGGTTCCAAATATAAGTGAAATTTCAGACCGCACTACACGGTTCACTCTTCCAGATGGAGAGGATCGTGTCCTCGTCGCCCATGCCATCCGGAACAGCCGGGCTGGGGTCGTTGGCCGAATACATGGTCCGATGGTTGAGCGGTGAGGTCACCCCCCGCGAGCCCGGCATTTCCAGATAACCATTTGGATCCGTTTTCCTCACCCAGTTCCAGGCGTAGCGCACCCACTGTGCGCGATATGCCCGGTTCTGATTCGCGAACCACGAGATCTCGTCGTACCCCCAGATCCAGGTGGTTCCTGGCGCCATTCTTCCCTTTGTCTGCCGGGGTCGCCCAGGGTATTTGCTAACGCCCCAGTTATCGAACTCCACCATGTAAGGCAAGTGTTTACATGTCCAGCCGCTGTAGGTACGTCCTCCCTTGCTGCGCAGGTAGATGCTGTCCGAATAGCCAAGCTGCAGCGTCGCATTTTCCGGTTTGCTAGGGTCCTCTTTGATGCGTAGCGGAAATGCGTGGAAGTCGAGCAGAAGCTCGCCGTTCCGCACCAGGCCGCCGCTGGGCACATGTGCATTGCACAGCACCATGCCGCGGCGGGCATGCTTCGCTGCATACGAACGCACCAGATCGAAAACATGGCTGTAGTGGTCCAGGTGGGGATCGTTCTTGTCTATGATCTCCATCTGACCCCAGTGAATGCCCTCGAAGCCCAGGTCGATGTAGGACTTCGCCAGGAAGTAGAACCAGAGCTGCGTCTCTGTCTGGCTTACATCGGGCACGCTGGCATTTTTGCTCCACGAGATGGCGCGCTGCGGCAATCGGTAGAGCATTGGCTCGTAGCGAAAATTGCGCTTCTCCACGGGCAGGCCGAGAGCGGTGAAGGTCCAGTCAGGCACCGGCACCTGCTCCACCTCAGTGGTGACAATCTCAAAGATGCATGCCTCCAGGATCACATCCGGCGAGATGGTGCGCACCCGCGGCATCTGCTCGCGGGCGTGCTCGAAACTCGCCAGCAGGCTGCCTTCGCCGCCCCAGTGGCAGAAGCTCCGGCCGATGTATTGGGCCCCGATGTGCTTCAGCATGCGGATGTTGTCGTTCAGGTCGCCATGGCCATCCAGCAAGCTCTCCATGGTGATGGATCGCGAAAGATAGTTCCTCAGCACGCCCTCGGAAATTGTGCGATGAAACCGGTAATCGCGCCGGCAAGAGCCTGATGGAACGTCGGCAAAAGTACGCGACGCCAGGGCGAACACTGAAGCTGCGAGTGAATTGCTCAGGAACCGTCGTCTTTCCAATGCGTCTCCTTAGAAGGGTGTGAGAATGGTGTGCTCCGCTGCTGGAACAGTGCCCAGAACCCGCTGGCAAACAAGCATAGGAACCATCATAGGGGCACCAGGTGCGATGCTCAACTTCGGGCCACCGACAGTCTCTTCAATGAGCTGGCAGACCGGGGTGAAGAACATAAGAGACTATGCGGCGGAAGGTCTCCCCATTCGGCTCTATACTTTCCACGATAGCCCGATTGTCATTCTCCCTCGCGTAGTTCATGATGACGACTGCGTATTCACCCGGAGTATGCTTGGCTTTGCTGCAGCGTAGATTTTGCCGAAGGATACTAATACAAAACTGCGGTGGGGAGAAGATCGACAAATGGCCGACTCGGAATCTGGAACTCAATCGCGAAGAAATTTTGTGAAGAGCATGGCCTCAGCCGCCGCGTTGGCTGGCATGGCAGGGGGTGCTCCGCTGGCGCGCGGGCAGGAACAAGCCGCCACCCCAGCCACGGGGACACGTAAGCCGAACGTCATTCTATATGTCGCCGACCAGATGCGTTGGGACTTCGTGGGAGCCTATGGACTGAACTCTTCTACGAAAACGCCGAACCTCGACAAGATCGTGCAGCGCGGCGTTGCTTTTACCGGTGCGGTGACGAACCAGCCGCTCTGCTCCCCCTCGCGCGCATGCATGATGACAGGGCGCTATGCCACGGAAACTGGCATGTGGAAACTGCCGCCCCCGACCGAATTGAATCGCGACCTTCCTACCCTGGCAACAGTCCTCAGGAGTAACGGATACACCACCAATTTCATTGGCAAGTGGCATCTGGCCCCGGGAGGCGATGGCAACGCCGGCTTCGTTTCCCCGGAATATCGCGGCGGCTTTCTCGATTTTTGGGAAGGTGCGAATGTGCTCGAGTGGACCTCCCACCCCTATGAAGGCACGATCTGGGATG
>JBDTBI010000231.1:0-2990 GCA_039924215.1 Acidobacteriaceae bacterium | reverse complement strand
CGCATCGAACTTGCTCATGTCATTTTGAAAATTGTGCGCTTCGATCGTGCAGCCGGAGGTCATGTCCTTGGGATAAAAGTAGAGGACCACCCACTTGCCGCGATATTGATTCAGGCTGACGTTCGTGCCCTCTTGCGAAGGCAGCGTAAATTCCGGCGCCCGTTGCCCCACTTGCGGAGCCGTATCGGAAGCGGCGAACATGCGCGTACCCAGGAACACAACTGCCACAGCCAGAATGAGTCCTACTGCGATTCGGATCATTTTCATAGCATACTTCCCCCGGCTTGATTATAGGTGGAGCGTGGATTCCCTGGCTCCGTGGTTGCACGGTCGGCCCGTCAGCGATTCGACTCTGTCAATTCTGGGGGCCTGGGACAGTCTGGGCCGCTGGGTTCGCCTGGAGTGCCGGGCTCGACCCAGTCGAGATAGCGTCGGCCACAAGCGTGATACCAGCCTGATCCGCAGCCGCCTGTACCGCCGTCAGATCAAAAATCAGAGTGCGACCCGCCTCCAGCGCCAGGCAAGTCGCGCCCGCCTGCTGCATGGCCACAATAGTGCCGATCCCAATAACAGGCACATCGAAGCGCATATCCTGCTTCGGTTTTGCCACCTTCACGACTGTCAGGGAGCGCTCCAGCGTCGAAGCCTCGCCTAGGATCTCCAGCGACCGCAGAATCGCCCCGGCCCGCAGGATCGTCGCATCCGTACCTTCCATCGCTTCCACCGCAACACACGCCTGCGATGCAATCACCACTGTCTGGCCGATATCGTAGGCCGCCAGGGCGTGGGCCACGCCGCGACCGTAGGCAATGTCGCGCTGCTCGTTGGCATTGGGGCTTCGTGCGGTCAAAACTCCAGGACGCGCCAGCAGCGGCTCCAGAAATGTCGTCGAGGAGATCAGCTCGATTCCCTCCTCTTCCAGCACCTTCGCCACCGCGCCCAGCAGTCCATCCGTATTGCGAGTGCCGAGTGCAAGCAGCAGCTTCGCCAATCGCCAGTCCGGACGAATGCTGGAAAAAATCTGCTTATGCTTCACCTGTCCCGCCATCACGGCTTGAGTGACGCCTTCGCGATGAAACATTTCAATCATGCGCGAAAGCTCGCCCAGCGACTGCCAGTGGACCCGCACCCCCGCGTCCTGTGCGGCCCGCCTGTCGATCTCCGCATCCGTCTCCTCGCGAATCGCCGCGACAATCACTTCCGTGCCATGGGCGCGGGCAGCATCCAGCAGCAGAAAAGGAAATCGCCCGTTCCCGGCGATCAGCCCAAGTTTTGCGGGTCGATCCTCGCCGGTTTTTCGATCCACTCCGGTTTGTGTCGGTAGAGACATGTTGGCAGCAAGAGTCGTTTACTTGATAACGCCGCGCTCAGAGCTTTCGATGAAGTCGATCAGATAGCGGACTTCGTCCGTAATGGTTTCTTCCGCCTTTAATTTCTGAACCGCCTGCGTGGTGTTCAACTTCGCTGCCAGCAGGGTGCGGTACGCACGATGCAGACTGCGCAGTTGCTCCGGCGAAAATCCATGGCGTTCCATGCCCACTTTATTCAGGCTGAAGGCATGCGTCTCGCGCGTCGCGGAGGTAAGAGAAAACGGCAGCACATCCTGGGTGATGGTCGTGCCGCCACCGACATACGCATGACGGCCAATCCGGCAGTACTGATGCACCGGGCACAGCGCGCCCACGGTTGCATAATCTTCCACGGTCACATGCCCGGCCAGCGTTGCGGCATTCGCCAGGATGCAGTGGCTTCCAATCTGGCTATCATGGCCGATATGCGCGTACACCATGATGAGGCACTCGTCGCCAACCCGCGTCGTGCCGCCTCCGCCCGCCGTTCCCCGTGAAATGGTGACCGATTCGCGGATGACATTGCGGTCGCCGACTTCCAGCCGCGTCGGCTCTCCGTTATATTTCAAATCCTGGGGCGCCACGCCCAGCGCTGCAGAGGAATAGATGCGGTTCCCGTTGCCAAATCGACTATGCCCGTCCAGCACCACATGCGAGACCAACTCGCAGTCTTCGCCCAGTTCCACATGCGGGCCGATCGTGCAAAATGGGCCGATGCGGCAACCCGCGCCAATCGTCGCCGTATCCGCAACCAAGGTCGAAGGATGAATGACCGCCGTGGAGTGAATGCTCACGCGTTGACTTCGGCCTCGATCGACACGCTTGCCTGTTCGCCAGTGCTGGGCGCGGCGGCCTTTGGATTGCGCGGCACCATATGCGACGTCACGACTCCCTCGCAGACCAGCTTGCCATCGACATATGCTTTGCCCTCCATCCGCATCAGCCGACTGCGCCAGTTCAGCACGTCAATTTCCATCCGCACCTGGTCTCCCGGAAATACTGGACGGCGAAAGCGCGCGCGCTCCACCCCAGTAAAGACCACCAGCTTCTCCGCCGGGTCCGGCGCTTCCAACATCACCAGAATGCAGCCGGCCTGCGCCAGCGCCTCCAACAACAGCACCCCGGGCATAATTGGATAGCCCGGAAAATGCCCTTGAAAGCACGGCTCATTCACCGTGACGTTTTTAATCGCGACAACGCGCTTTCTGCGTTCTACTTCCACTACGCGATCGACCAATAGGAAAGGATAGCGGTGGGGAAGGAGTTCCATAATTCGAACAATGTCGAGAGGAACACTCAATGAAGTTTCTTCGGTGGTTGCGATCTCTTGGTTTTCCATATCCTGCCCAGCCGATTATAAAGCGCGGCAAGCCGGTCGCCGTATTTCTATGATTGGATTTCTCTCTCGTATCGATCTTTCAACTCACGATAACCATCCGGCTTCACGGTCCCCGTCAAATATTCGTCCAGTTGACTCAAAAAGCCGTGCCATCCCGCGCCCAGCCCCGCCGCCAGCTCCGGACGCACTCCAATATGAGAGAGGCGCAGCCTGGTTTCAGACTCGTCTCCTTCCAGCTTCCAGCTCACCAGGGAGTCGCCCCACGTGTAGGCCAGCAGGCGCGGAGATTCAAAGTTGCAAAC
>JBDTBI010000230.1:0-3954 GCA_039924215.1 Acidobacteriaceae bacterium | reverse complement strand
ATCCATGGTCGGAACTCCATAGGAAAGCGGTGTCGTCCATCTGGCCCTTCTTCTCGATCACCTGGATCACATCGCCGATGTGCTGATCGTTCGTTTCGACGCCGACATAATGGTCCTTAACAAGTTCCTCCAGGGAACGCGGATCATCTCCTTCATAGAACTGCGTTCCTATTTTGTTGAGCGCCTTCTTCACACTCTCCGGTTTTCCGGGATAGTTCTGCAGGTATTCGTCGAAGCTTTCCGGTTTGGGAATCGGCACGCCGTTAAATCGATTCACAGCGCGCAGCGGCCTATAGAAAGGAGCATGCGGCGCGTAGAACCATAGAAACAGGCAGACGGGCTTCTCGTGCGGTTGCGCCAGCCATTCAACGGCCTTTTTCGTCAGCAGGTCATCGACATAATCGTCATAGACCTTGGGCACGCCATACTTTCCCTTGAACCCTTCCACAATCACCGGATGGAAATAGCTGGCGCCTCCTTCAAAGCCAAAATAATAATCCCAGTAGCGGTCGAGCAGCGCGCCTGCAACATGGGACTTGCCGATAAACGCTACTTCATATCCGCTGTCGCGAATCATATCGCTGACTAAAGGAAAGCTGTCTGGAACCTTGCTGTTCTCGTTGTCTACTGCGCCTGTGGTGTGCGAGTACATGCCGCTCAAAATCGAAGCTCGCGCGGGCAGGCAAAGCGCGTTGGTGCAGAATGCATTGTTGAAAATGACGCCTTCGCGGCCCATGCGATCGAGGTTCGGCGTTTTCAGAATTTTATTGCCGGACAAACTGGTTTCATCCGGACGCACGCCTTCTCCACAGAAGAAGACGAGGTTCGGCCGTTTGCTGGTTTCTTTGGTCACTTCCGCAGCCAAAGCCTGCGGGGCAAGATGGAGGCCAAGAGCCGCTGAGCCTGCGGCCGCGGCAGCATTGCGCAGGAAGATGCGACGGGTCTGATCGTGTGTGCTTTCGCTCATGAAATTCCTTGGCAGAGCTTTTGTGTGTTCCGCGTCGTATACTTTTGCGCCAGTATACTTCGTGAACAGAGAAGCCATCCGTGGTAGACGCACAAAAAATAAAGGAGCATCGCCAGTGGAGCCATGGACCAGAGGTGACACGACCCGTTTGCTGGCCGCACCCATCATTTATTCCGATAATTATTTTTTACTGGTTCCGCGTGACCCCAGACAGATCGATATTCGCGTGAACAGTCCTCGGCTTAATCACGAGGCTGCACTGATGGTGGAGGGTCGGAACGCAACACCTTCAGAATTGGGGCGAATTCGCGTCTGGCTGTCAACGTCGGCGCGGACTCGACTCTATAGATCGTCGAAAAGCGTTCTTCCGCCGGTGGATTGATGTGGCTGGAGTGGGGGGTGGCCGCTGCCGTCTTCATCATAGAGGAACGATGGCTACTGGGTAGCACAATGATATCGACACGTCGATTGCGGCTGCGTCCTGCTTCGGTCGCGTTGCTGGCCACCGGGTGAAACTCCGCATAGCCGGCGGCGGAGATCCGGATCGGAGCGATGTGGGCGTTGACGATAAAGATTCGAGCCAGTACGGTCGCACGCGCGGTTGAAAGTTCCCAGTTGGAATCGAAGCGATTGTTATGGATCGGTACGTTATCGGTGTTCCCCTCGATGCGAACATCGTAGGGCGTTTCCGCAAGTGCGCGGGCAATCGCATAGAGGGTATTCATCGAAGTGGGTAACGGGTCTGCCGAGGCGCTTTCAAAAAAGCCGGCCTCGCGCAGTGAGATGATCAGCCCGTCGCGGCCCATACGGATGTCAACGGTATGGTGCGCAATTTCGATTGCGAGCAGCCGTTCCATCCGCTGTTTCATCCGGTTCAGGTCGGCCAACTGCTTGGCGGACAAGTCCATATCATCATCGGCGACGCCGGCCGCAGGTGCGGCGTCCGCGGCAATACTGGCGAGATTGGGCACCGTATTCATTTCCGGAAAGATGCCCATGGTTTCGAAAGCGGAGTGGATGGAATGCTCAACCTGCTGGACTTTCCGCTTGTCGGACTGGGATGAGGCGAATAAAACGACAAAGAAAGCGAAAAGCAATGTGATGAAATCCGCATAAGAGACCAGCCAGCGTTCATGGTTCACATGATCGTGTTTTTTCTTCCGGCTCATGCCTTCGTGCTTTCCATTTCCGCTTCCTGCTTGTAAATAAAAGTCCGCAGCTTCAACTCAACCATTCGCGGATTCATTCCTTCAAGAATGGCGATGACGCCCTCGATCATTAATTCTTTTTGCGACTGTTCTTCGCGATGGCGCAATTTCAGTTTGCCTGCACAGGGCAGAAGAATCAGATTCGCCAGGCCGACCCCGTAGATGGTGGCGACGAAAGCTACCGCAATGCCTCGGCCCACTTCATTGATATTGTCGAGGTGTTGCATCACCTGAATAAGGCCAAGGATGGCGCCAATGATGCCGATCGTTGGCGAAAAGCCTCCGGCTGATTCAAACACCTGGGGGATGCGCTCCTCGATTTCACTCTGGTTATCCAGGTCAAGCTCCATTGGAATGCCCGGCAAAATTTGTACCAGTGGATAAGAGAGAGACTGGACAAAAGGAGCCGAGGAAATGGCGAGGAAGATATATAAGCCGGAAGAGATCGTAAACCTGCTGCGGCAGGTGGAAGTGGCGGTGGCGAATGGAAAAGCGACGCCGCAGGCGTGCAAGGAAGCCGGGATCGTGGAGCAGACGTACTACCGGTGGCGCCGGGAATATGGTGGATTGAAGGTGGATCAAGCCAAACGGCTGAAGGAATTGGAGCAGGAAAACGGCAAGTTGAAACGGCTGGTGGCAAACCTGAGCCTGGACAAGCAAGTGCTGGAGGACCTGGCAAGGGGAAACTTCTAAGCCCGGAACGGCGGCGGTGTGCGGTGGCCCATGCTCGACAGGAGCATGGGAGAAGCGAGCGGAATGCGTGCCGATTGGCGAAACAGCCGCGCGGCACACAACGCTATCGTCCGACGCAGCACAACGACGAAGATGCTCTGACCCGGGCGATCATTGAGCTTGCCAGCCACTACGGGCGCTACGGCTACCGCCGGATCACGGCGCTGCTCAAGCGAGACGGCTGGCAGGTGGGTAAGGACCGGGTCGAGCGGATATGGCGTCGCGAAGGGCTGAAGGTTCCCAAGAAGCACAAGCCACGCGGAAGACTGTGGCTCAACGATGGGTCGTGCGTACGGTTGCGGCCGGAGCACCGGAACCATGTCTGGAGCTACGACTTCGTCAGCGCCAGGACTCACGATGGCAGGAGTGTACGGATGCTGAATCTGATCGATGAATCGACCCGGGAATGTCTTGCCATCCGGGTGGCACGGCGGCTGCGCAGCCATGATGTAATCGACACCCTGGCCGACGCGATGGTGAGCCACGGCATTCCGGAGCATGTACGTTCGGACAATGGTCCGGAATTCGTTGCCAGGGATCTGCGGAAGTGGCTGGCGAATGCAGGCTCGAAAACACTGTACATCGAACCCGGAAGCCCCTGGGAGAACGGCTACTGCGAGAGCTTCAACTCAAAGCTGCGAGACGAGTTCCTGAACGGTGAAATCTTCTACTCCCTCAAAGAGGCGCAGGTGCTGGCGGAAAAATGGCGCGTTCATTACAACACCGTGAGGCCCCATTCGTCGCTAGGCTACAGGCCACCCGCACCCGAAACGTGGCAAACAGAAATCAACACGGGGTATGGAGAAGTGGAAAGCAAACAGCGCTTTCCACTTCCACACACCCACGACTGCGGCGAGATATCTACCCAGCTCGCTGCGCTACACTAACTATCCATCTGGTACAAAAGATCGGGCAGTCCAGCGCTTTGCATTGACCCAGGACGATGATTTCTTGAAATACAAAGCGGAGCTGACTGCCACAACTCAGCGGCCTGCCAATAGTACGAAGCCAACCTCCTCCACGACCAGATCTAGTCTGAAATCGGAT
>JBDTBI010000229.1:0-3765 GCA_039924215.1 Acidobacteriaceae bacterium | reverse complement strand
CCGCGCAGATTCTTTCCGCCGACACCCGCTTCAGATGCAATTTCAACCGATCCGGCCAACCGGGAGAGGACGAAAACCATCCCCCGCTCCAGGCCAGGCCGGGCCTACCGCGGAGTGTGCTGCCTTGACACTGGGGCAAAGAAGCAAGCAAACTGCCCCTGTGGAGTGTTTCTTCAGGGCTGGAGCAGCAACAGCAGCAATCGAAGGCCGGGAATAGACAATTCAAGCGGACTAGGTGCGTGGCAAATTCCATGGAAAATCGGGTCAGTTACACTTTGGACTCATCGCTGGAGAGCGTGAACAAAGTGGAGCAAGCCGCAGAACAGCTTGCTAAAAAATCGGGGCTGGATGAGGATCAGATCTTCCAGCTCACGATGGCCGTACGCGAAGCAGCCGTAAATGCCGTGCTTCATGGAAACGCCTACAACCCGGAGAAAAAACTTACCGCCTCGTTTGAGAATACCGGCTCATCGCTCATTATCCGCATCTGCGACCAGGGCAGCGGACTCGATCCGGCCTCCCTTCCGGACCCTCTGGCTCCAGAAAACCTGCTCAGCGGCTCCGGACGGGGAATTTTTATTATTCGTTCATTTATGGACGAGGTACACTTCAAGCTATTACACCCGGGGACTGAGTTAACACTTATCAAGCACCTTGATTCAACCCAGAAGAGCGCCTAAGGAGGATTACGACAGTGAGCATGAAGATTAGTACCCGCCAAGTGGATGGAATCACCATTCTCGATCTAAGCGGTCGCATTACACTCGGCGAAGGTAGTGTGCAACTTCGCAATGCCGTTCGTGAGCTGCTGAGTAACGGATCGAAAGACATCCTGCTGAACCTGGCCGAAGTCAATTACATCGATAGCTCCGGCATCGGGGAGCTGGTCAGCGCATTCACAGCCGTGCGCAACCAGGGCGGCGATATGAAACTGTTGAAGTTGACGAAAAAAGTCCACGATCTGTTGCAAATCACCAAGCTGTACACCGTATTTGACATTAAAGACGACGAAGCCGAAGCCATCGCCGCTTTCTCAAAGAAGTAAACACTCCGCCTGCTGCAACAGCAATGGCTGCCCACCCTTGGGCAGCCATTGCTGTTTCCCTACCGTCATCCCGACCCCAGAATCGAAGAATGCGCCTGTCCCAACGGATACTCGCAAGACACGGCACCTCCCCGCCATGGCGAATAGCTCTACTGGCTGGCTGCCGGAAAAGCTACCTTGGGCACCTGCTGCGCAGCCGGTGTCGCTGCGAAGTAGGCATCGTTGCGTTTGTATCCGGCGATTCCGGCCCAGATGCTGTTCGGAAAAAGACCAATGAAGGTGTTGTAATCCTGCAGCGACTGGTTATAACGCCGGCGTTCGACGGCGATGCGGTTTTCCGTGCCTGCCAGCTCGTCCTGCAACTGCAAAAAATTCTGATTGGATCGCAGCTGCGGGTAGTTCTCGGAAATCGCCAACAGGCGACCCAGGGCGCCGTCCAGTTGCCCGTTCGCCGCAATCTTAGACTGCGGATCATGCGCTCCAAGCAATGCAGCCCGTGCATTGGCAATATCACTGAAGACGGTCGTTTCGTGCGCGGCAAATCCCTGCACGGTCGACACCAGGTTGGGGATCAAGTCCGCCCGGCGCTGCATGACAACCTCAACCTGCGACCAGGTTTGCTTAACTTGCTCATTTTTGGCCACCATCTGGTTACGAGCGGAAATATAGCTCCCAAACACCAGCAGCGCCACCACAATCAGCACCGCGATCAACGCCAGAACGATCATGCCAGTTCGTTTCATCTTGATTGGACTCCCTCATTTTTCCGTGCTGCTTCAACTCCCTGATACTTCAATCCATGCCTACTGCTTGGGCCCTTTGCGTGAAGAGCGATCGTTTACCAACTGCCGGAAGCGCCCCCGCCCCCGGAGCCGCCACCGCCAAAGCCGCCAAACCCGCCTCCGCCGTCACCACCGCCGCCGAAACCGCCCCCACCGCCTCTACCTCCGCCCAAGTTCCCCAGAACCATTCCCAGAAGAAAGCCTGCCCAGCCATTGGGGCCGGATCGCAGCAGGGAGATGAAAACAACAATCGCAAGCAGGGCCAGCAGAATATCCCCAATCGCGCTCCGCGGATGGCTCTGGCGCTGGGGGACATTCTGGGTTGGGGTAGTTAACGTAACGCCGGCATCCTGGGCAATGATCTGCGATACATGCTGTACGCCCAGTGTGACAGCGGCGTCGTAATTCCCCTGGCGTAGATAGGGAACCATCTCGCGGCCAATCGCGCCCACCTTGCCGTCCGGCAGAATCGGCTCCAGACCATAGCCAACTTCAAATCGATAGTGATGATCGTCCGTTGCGATCAGCAGCATAACGCCTTTATCGGTCCCTTTGGTCCCAACCTTCCATTTTTCTTCCAAACGCACAGCAAAGTTGTCGATGGTGTCGTCGCCGGTTGTGTGGATGGTGACCACGGCGATCTGTGCATGAGCCTGCCGATCGACCTCTGTGCACAATGTCTCCAGATAAGTGCGCGTCGCCGGCGAAAGGACCCCGGCGAAATCGTTCACATATCCGGTTGGCTTTAGATCGCTGACCTTCTCCGCCCGCGCGCTCGACACCAGCAGCAACGGGACCATCGCGAACAGCAGCAGCGCACAGACACTCCTGCCCAGGCGGCGGAGCGAGCACTTCCGATCAAACTGCATTTTCAAAGGGGAACCGCACGGCTTAGATACCGCGGCACAATTCAACCGGCCAGTGCCGGGCCTACGCCGCCGTGGCAAACCTTGAGATAGCATGCTGGCGTTTATTGTACCGTCTGGTACCATCGGCCCATTCTACCCGGCGATCCATACCACCTACGGAGTGATTCCTTCGATATTGTAGTTTTCTGCCGCCGCCAGTTGGTGAATCTGCTTCATGCGGTCGCTGGATTGACTCTGAACCGTCGTGCAGATCGCACTCAGCTCGGATTCATCCTTCGGGCTACCGGCATCCTGGACCGCCTTCATGTCGTCATTCACCAGGCTTGCTATCTGCGTCAGATAGACCTTGTCGAAATCCGTGCCGGTAAGCTGTTTCATCTTCTTTTGCGCCTGAGCCACTTCCTCGGGCGCCGGGCCACCCCTCAATATGTACCCATCCCGATTGGAATAGGTAAACATCCGGCTCGCAATCGTATTGTTTTCAGAAATGATCTGATGCGCGAACTTTTTTACGTCGGCATTTTGGCTCTTCTTCAACGCCATCTTGCTCAAATTCGACTCCAGACCGACGTTTCGATCCAGGTGGGAGTAGGCCTGTTGTATAACCGGCGAGTTCCCTTGCGCCAGCATTGCACACGTGGTCAGTAGGAACAGTCCCGCAATAGAAAGACCGGCTCTGAAAAATCTGAAATCATTCCGTCTCATTTTGCTCCCCCTTCAACCCTACTGAACCTTTCGACGGGAATTTTCGCCGTCGTTATCCGAGAAAAGTCTATCAAAGTTCCGTAAAACCTTTGGAAAATCGGCTTGCCGTCATCCACCCAAACCGGCCGTTTGGGTGGAGGATAGAACAAAATACACACCCCGATGGCTTTTGCGGGATGACCGAGTGGCTTCACTTCTGATGGACCCTCCGCCCCGCCGGCAGAGCAACAATCTGTTTTTCCCGTTCTCGGCCGAAATTGCGGTTTCCCGCGGCCGGAACTTATTTCGATGATTTGACCTACTCGATTTTGAAACCCTCTTCCTGGAGCAGTTGGGTAATCTGCGGCCGGCGGCTTCCGACCAG
>JBDTBI010000228.1:0-4814 GCA_039924215.1 Acidobacteriaceae bacterium | reverse complement strand
CAAACAGGGCAAGGAGCTGTATGCAGGGAAACCGCTGCCACACTTCAATGAAGTGGATGAGTGCGCTGGCCTGGATGCGCTGGTCACGAATCGCGTGTGGACAGCGATGCATCTCGATCCGGCGACGACGCTGCATGATGTTCGCTGGGGAGAGCACTATACCGGAGAGGGCATCGATGACTTCGTCTGGCTGTTTCAGATTTCGGGTGCAGCCCCAGCATCGCATTTCACGGGCGGCTATAAAGGAGCGATCAGCGAGCGCCAGCCTCCCATGTATTTCCGCCTTGGAGGCGGTACGTTGAAAGGCATCAGCAAGCCCGGGCATGTGGTCTGGAGCCGCGTGTTTGTGGAAGGAAACCAGTTGCACGCCGATGTGGGCCGCGCCACTGCCCTTGAACTGCCCGCAAAGGAAACAGAACGCCGGTGGAAGTCGGTGACTCCGCAATGGCCCATCATGCATGCTTTGCTGCACGGCGTGACACGGGATCAATTCATGGCGAGGCATCGGGCGAATCATTTGAATGTTGCTTATGCACCGACCGCCGAAATTGCCGATAAGGCGATGGCGGCCAAGGCAGCGATGCTGGCAGAGATGGGGCTTCAAGTCCACCTTTGCGGAGTTTGACCGGATCGCTGCATCCGGTTGTCACAGCGACGGAATGAAGATCACAATCTGCAACAGGGGGAACATCCTATGCATGCCACAGTAACGACTATTCCTCGCCATCAGATGCTGATTGATGGCGAGTTTGTGTCCTCGGAAAAGACTATTCCGGTGATCAATCCCACGACGGAAGAGGTTATTTCCGAGGTTCCGAGCGGGACGCTGGAAGACGTGAATGCGGCGGTGCTGGCAGCAGAAAAAGCACAGAAAAGCTGGAGCCAGCTGCCTGCTATTCGGCGAGCGGGATACCTGCGTGAGATCGCTGCAAGCGTTCGGGAAAACCGCGAGCAACTGGCGCGTACGATTACGGAAGAGCAGGGGAAAATTCTGTCATTGGCCGAAGTAGAGGTGGATTTTTCCGCCGACTACATCGACTATATGGCAGAGTTTGCCCGCCGTTACGAAGGGGAAATTCTCCAGAGCGATCGCCCGGGAGAAAACATTCTGCTCTACAAGCACCCGATTGGAGTGATCGCCGGCATCCTCCCGTGGAACTTCCCTTTCTTCCTGATCGTTCGCAAGATGGCGCCCGCGCTGATTACGGGGAACACCATCGTCATCAAGCCGAGCAGCGAAACGCCAAACAATGCATTTGAGTTCGCCCGGATTGTCGCGAAATCATCCCTGCCAAAGGGCGTATTCAACCTCGTCTCCGGCAGAGGGTCGGTGGTGGGAGACGGCTTGGCCCGACATCCCAAAGTTGGGATGGTCAGCCTGACGGGCAGCGTGGAAGGC
Source organism: Acidobacteriaceae bacterium (assembly GCA_039924215.1). Lineage (GTDB taxonomy): Bacteria > Acidobacteriota > Terriglobia > Terriglobales > Acidobacteriaceae > JAKAAZ01. The sequence continues at coordinate 3,415 of JBDTBI010000228.1, read as the reverse complement.
GGCATCGCAGTGATGCGGGCTGCGGCGGAAAACGTGACCAAGGTGTCACTGGAACTAGGCGGAAAAGCGCCCGCCATTGTGATGCAGGATGCGGATTTGGATTTGGCCGTGAAGTCGATACGAGCGTCGCGCATCATCAATACAGGGCAGGTCTGCAACTGCGCCGAGCGAGTCTACGTACAGGAGTCCGTTGCAGACCGCTTTATCGAGCAGATGACGAAAGCGATGGAAAAGACGGTGGTGGGGGATCCCTTCCAGAAAAACACAGAAATGGGGCCGATGGTCAGCCAGGCACAACTGGATTCCGTCCACCGGGCGGTCGAGACAGCGGTGCAGGAAGGCGCCGAATTGCTCTGTGGAGGCAAAAAATACGCTGGCCGCAGAGGACATTATTATCCGGCGACTGTGCTGACCCACTGCAAGCAGGACACACAAATCATGCAGCAGGAAGTTTTCGGTCCGGTCCTCCCGATCACCACCTTCAAAGACCTGGACGAAGCCATTGAATATGCCAACGATTGCCAGTATGGGCTCACTTCCTCGATTTACACCCGCAGTCTGGATGTGGCGATGCGCGCGTGCAACGAAATCAAGTTCGGCGAGACGTATGTCAACCGGGAGAACTTTGAGGCCATGCAGGGCTTCCATGCCGGCTGGCGCAAATCCGGCATTGGCGGCGCGGATGGCAAACACGGGGTGGAAGAATATTTGCAAACGCACGTCGTCTATATGAATTACGACTGGAAAAACAAGGCCTCTTCGAGCGCCGCGACGGAAGCGGCAAAGTCAACCAATCCTCCAACGAAAAACTAACGCTACCTCCAAAAAGCGGATAGAGTGGTTCGAGAGGACATGCCCGTCATGCTGGTGCCTTCGGCAACGACCGGAAAGACAGCGAACAATCCGCAACAACAGCAGCCTCTGATTCCCCATGGGATGGGATTCCAGTTCTTTCTGGTGGCGGGACTGTTTTTTCTGTGGGGTGTGCCGAACAATCTGAACGACGTCCTGATACGTCAGTTTATGACGTCGTTTGCGATCTCGCGCTTCCAGGCAGGCCTGGTGCAGTCGGCGTTCTATTTGGGGTATTTTCTGCTAGCTATCCCCGCGGCGCTGCTGATGCGCAAGTTCGGCTATAAATCGGGTTTCATCATTGGCTTGATTCTGTTCGGCACGGGAGCATTTCTCTTTTGGCCGGCGGCCTTAATTGGCCGCTATTCATTTTTCCTGTTCGCTTTGTTTGTGATTGCCAGCGGTCTTGCGTTTCTGGAAACGGCATCCAACCCCTTTGCCGCACAGCTAGGAGACCCTGCAAGCGCAGCCCGGCGTCTCAATTTTGCACAGGCTTTTAACCCGGTGGGAGCAGTGGTCGGCGTGCTGATCGGGACAGTATTCATTTTTTCCGGAACTGAACTGACTCCCGCGCAGGTTGCCCACAGGCAGGCCCTGCATACTTACGAAGCCTATCTTCGCATGGAGACGATGCGGGTGGTGATGCCGTACATCGTGATTGGAGCCATAGCGTTCTTCTGGGCGATTTTGATCTACCGCACCAAATTCCCAACTATCGCCAGCGAACATGAAAGCGTCAGTGAGGATCATGGCAGCTTCAAGGAATTGTTGCACTATCCACATTTTCTGATGGCGATTGTCGCGCAATTTCTATATGTCGGCGCGCAGGTCTGCACCTGGAGCTACTTCATCCAGTACATAGAAACATGCACAAATCAGCCGGAGAAGAACGCCGGCTACCTGCTGACTGGAACGCTGGTTGCGTTCGGCGTGGGAAGATTTTCCTCATCCGAGCTGATGCGATACGTGGCACCCCATTTATTGATGGGGATCTATGGCCTGATCAATATCGCACTGCTTGTAATTGCGATTGAATTGCCCGGCTGGCTGGGGCTCTGGGCAATTTTTGCTACGAGCTTTTTTATGTCCGTGATGTATCCGACGATTTTCGCTCTCGGAATCCACGGCCTGGGCCGCAATACCAAGATAGGCGGATCTTTGATCGTGATGGCAGTCGTTGGAGGTGGCGTGATGACTCCGGCGATGGGGCTGTTATCGGAGCGGTGGCACAGCATCGCCTTGGCGTACCTGATACCCCTGCTTGGATATGTGGGCGTCACCCTGTATGCATTTTTTGGTTCTGAAATTCGCCCGACGCAGCCTAAGCCTCTAGGCGAAGCCGTTTAAAGGGCTAGGCTGATTGGCTCCGGATTTTTGCGGTTGCCTCCCACAATCCGTTGAGATAGACGGCGCCCAGGGCGCGGTCATAGAGACCGTAGCTGAAGTTGCCTTTTTCTCCCCAGATCATGCGGCCGTGATCGGGCCGCGCATATCCGTCGAAGCCCGTATCGACATAGGCGCGAATGATTGCGGCCATATCGAGCGAGCCGTCTGAAGATAAGTGCGCGGTTTCCTGAAAGTTGCCGCGATCATCCACCTTGATGTTGCGAAGATGTGCGAAGTGCACGCGTTTTTCTTCGCTGAACTCCTTGACCATGGCAACAACGTCATTGTGGACATCCGAGCCCAGCGCTCCGGAACAGAGAGTGAGACCATTCGTCGGTTCATTCACGGCATCCAAAATGCGGCGAATGTCTTCTCTGTTTTTCGTGATACGGGGCAGGCCGAAAATCGCGCGCGGAGGATCATCAGGATGGATCGCCATTTTGATTCCAGCTGCAGCCGCTACGGGAATCACCTTGCGCAGGAAAAATTCGAGGTTCTGCCTTAGTTCGTTTTCTCCAACGGAAGAATAAGCATTCATCAGGCTGCGAAATTCCTCCGGAGTGTAACTGCTGTCCCAGCCTGGCAAGGTCACGCCTTCGCCCATGTCACTATTGAATGCAACATCGACGTCAAACGCAGTGCTGGTCGAACCATCGGGAAGCTTGCGGTCGAGTGTGGTACGCATCCAGTCAAAAACGGGCATGAAGTTGTAGCAAACAACCTTGACGCCCGCGGCTGCCAGGCGCTCCAGCGTCTGGCAATAATTCGTGATCATGCGATCGCGGCTAGGCTTGCCCAGCTTGATGTCCTCGTGAATCCCAACGCTTTCAACCACCTCAAACGCAAAGCCGTGCTCTGCAATCGAGTTTTTCAGTGCGAGGATTTTTTCGACCGGCCATGCCTCCCCGAGCGGTACGTCGTAGATGGCGGCGACAATGCCATGCATCCCTGGAATTTGCCGGATATACTCCAGCTTGACCGGGTCCGATTTTCCATACCAGCGAAAACTCATTTTCATTACGGCATCCATTCTGTGCAGAATTTGTATTTTTGAGAACTAGATCGACGTTGCAAAATTACGACGCCACGCACTGCTGCCTCTGTCGGCCCAACTGATCGATTTCCAGTTCGACGACATCTCCGACTTTCAAATATTTTGGCGGTTTCATTCCCAGCC
>JBDTBI010000227.1:0-2958 GCA_039924215.1 Acidobacteriaceae bacterium | reverse complement strand
CTGCAGAACGAACCGGTAGCCTTCACCAAATAGGCTCCCATCATCGTCGTCAACTGCGCATGCACCTTGTCCCAGTTCTTCTGGATGTAGTCCCACGCCACCGGGCGCGTATCCCGATTGCGAAGTGCATACACAAACAGAAATACAGAATCCTGATTCCGCACCTGACCAGAGGTCGCATAGTCCAGTGCGCGACGGACCAGCACGGGATCATGGAAGTTGGCCAGCGCAAACAAGGCCGTCGTCTGCACCCCCGGATCGTTCGATGTCTTACTAAGCCGCTGCAACTGGTCGAACAAGTGGCTGTCGCCATTCCCTGTCGCAATGAAGATGGCCGGGCGCACCAGCGACGGATCCACACTCGCCGGATCGGCAATGTATTTCTCTGTTAGCCGCTGTGCTTCCGACAAAATCTCCGGATCCCGTCCGATTTCGCCCAGAACGGCAAATAATGTTGCGCGCAATTGCTGTGTCCCCAGCGGGGAGGAAGGCGTTGCATCTTTCACCCTGTCATACGCCGGACCGAACTGTTGCCGCACCCATGCCGCCAGCAGTTTGCGGTCGGCTGCAGTTGCAATCTTCGCATCGACATCGTCAAGCGACCCGGCCAGTTCATCAAGGACCGCGGCGTTTGAATCATTGCGCATCTCCGACACCAGGTGCAGGTAATCGGCAATGCCGCTGCGGCCGGAACGCATCAGCGCCCACTGGTTGCCGGCAAAACCGATCCGCTCCGGCGCAGTCAGGTTCGTTTCCGCAGCGCCCAAAATCTTGTCGGTATCGGCCGCATCATATTCCGTGCGGTAATATCCGCGATCATTCGCATTGGCATACAAGACATCCGCGGATGGAACAGAAAGAGTCTGTTGCGAGGAAGAAATCAGCTCACACTTTGGATCGCCGCTGGTCTTGAAACAGACAGGCACCGTCCACGTCTGCGCCTTGTCCGCGTGCATTTCCGGATCCAGAAAGAAGCGCTGTTGCGAAACCGTGGTGGATCCATTCTCGGGCGTGGTGAATTGCAGCAGCGGCACTCCTGGCTCCGTAATAAAACTGCGCATCACTTGATCGATCGGTTTGCCGCTGACTTTCGTCTGCGCATTCCAAAAGTCCTGGGCCGTGGCGTTGCCGTACATATGCGCTTCCAGATAGGCGTGCACGCCGCGCCGAAAGACCTCCGCGCCTTCATAGTTCTCCGTCATGGCCAGCACCGCACCGCCTTTTTGATACGTGATGCCGTCGAACATCTCATTAATCTCAGAAGGCGTATTTGCCTTGGCCAGGATTGTCCGGGTCGTTTTGCCCGCATCGAAATTCAGCACATCGTCGAGGGAGAGCGCCTCATCCTGCGTAATGTTCCATTCCGGCTTCCACGCGCCAACCGCCTTGCTCTCCATCCAGGTAGCAAAGCCCTCGTTCAGCCACAGATTGTTCCACCATTGCATCGTGACCATATCGCCAAACCACTGGTGCGACATTTCATGCGCCACAACCATGGCCACGCGTTTTTTGGCGTCGGCGGAGGCCGTCTTTTCGTCGATCAACAGATCGGTCTCCCGGTAGGTGATGGCGCCGAAATTCTCCATCGCTCCCGCTTCAAAATCGGGCAGCGCGATCAAGTCGAGCTTAGGCATTGGATAACGAATGCCAAAGTAGGTGTTGTAATAATGCAGAAAAAATTCCGCCGCATGCAGCGCATACGTTCCCATCTGTACTTTGTCCGGGGTCGCGCAGGCGCGAATCGGTACGCCATCGCTTTCTCCCGATACACATTGAAAATCCCCCACCAGAAACGCCACCAGGTAGGTCGACATCTTCGGCGTGGTGGCAAAACGGATCGTACGCTTGTCCGGCCCCGGACCAGGCGTGTCTGAAACGATATTCGTGTTGGAGATGGCCGTGTCGCCTTTATTCACAATCAGCGTGGTGGAAAATGTCGCCTTCATCGCAGGTTCATCGAAGGAAGGAAACGCGCGGCGTGCATCCGTCGGCTCAAACTGTGTGACGGCATAATTGCGCCGGGATGTTTTGGAAAGATAAAACCCGCGCAGCTGATCGTTCAAAATTCCTGTGTACGCAATTTGAATCGTGACGCTGCCCGCCGGCAGCTCCTGGGCCACATGGAACGTCACCTGCTCGTCCGGCTTGTTCTCTGTCACGCTGGCCGTCTGGGTTTTTCCATCTGCCGTAATCTCCACGTGTTGAAACGTGATCTGCGCGGCATTCAACGTAATGCTGGTGGACGGCTGTGCCAGCATGACATCGATCTCCTCTTTCCCTGTGAACGTTGCGGACTTCAGGTCCGGTTCCAGGGTCAAAGAATAATGCTGCGGCGTTACATCGGTAGGCAACCTTTGAGCCTGTAGCGTCGCAGGCGTACACGTGAGGAAAATGGCGAACACTGGAACCATACCGGCGAAAAGGGAACGAAGCAGCAGACGCAAGGCAAGTACCTCTCTCGGAATCGATGATTCAAAACAGTATGTATGAAGAAGAGACCGAACGCCGGACCCGAACAGCACGCCCAGCTTCAAATATTCAGCAACTTATTAAAATACGCGTACCGTACCGGTCCCGTCATCCTACGCCTCTCTGTAATTCAGCAGGATAAGGCCAATGAACATCAGGCACACCGGCCAGACCCAGGATGCGATGCGTTTTCCGCGCCCTGAACCTCGCAATTCCAGCCAGCGCGACCATCCGGCAAACACTGCGCAAAGCGCGATCGCCGTGTGGCTCATTTCCGTCAGCAATTCTTCCTTCACATTCCCCAGCGTGTGGTTGTGCATCAGCAATAAAGCCCCTCCCAACACACAGACCGCCGGAAACACCAGCGCCGCTTTTTGCGATTGCAGGCGTCGAGTCTGCACGCTCCATTCAAACGCGACAAAGCTGACAATCAGCAGAATATAGAGGCGATGTTGCAGATCTTCCGGATTGTAGAAACTGTCCCAAAAC
>JBDTBI010000226.1:0-6548 GCA_039924215.1 Acidobacteriaceae bacterium | reverse complement strand
CATCATCGCTTCACGCTGCGACACAGGGACCGCCAGCAATACCTCACGAGAGATGGAAATAATGAACGGCACCACCATAATGGAAAGCACAATGGAAGCAGAAAAATAGCTGACACCGTAAAACGCCCCGCTGAAAATGGGAAGCCAACCAAAAATTTTCTGGAAGTACGGCACTACGGTAAACAATGCGGGGATAAGAAGGAAGATACCAATCAGACCATAAATCACGCTTGGGACCGCAGCCAACAATTCGATTAGGAAAGAGAGAGAGGTAGAGAGTTTTCGTGGTGCCAGCTCCGCCAGAAAGATGGCCGAGCCCAGCCCGATGGGAATGGAAATCGCCAGTGCCAGCAAGGACGTAACGACGGTGCCGTAGACGAAGGGCCACGCTCCGAACACGCCTTTCACCGGATCCCACGTGCTGCTAACTAAGAAATGCCAACCGAAGGCCTGCCGCGAAAGGCGCGAATATACCCACAGATGCTGTACTAAAAGAACTGTGATAACCAGGATGGACCATCCGCCAGCCAGAGTAATGAGATGGGCAACCTCATCTCCTTTACGCAGACGTTCCCAGAATGTCTGTTTCCTGTCCAACCCTCGGGATTCAAACGGAATTTTGGAGGGCGCGAGTGCAGCGTTTGCCATCGATGGCTCCTGACAATTTTGCAATGCCTAATATTGCAGCTTCTTCATCTGTTGCAGTTCCTTCCGCGCCACAGCTTCCGGTAAGGGCGCGTACGATAAGGCCTCACAGTATTGCTGGCCCGTCGTCAGACCCCACAGCAGAAACGCTTTCAGCGCCGTCGCTTTGGTTGCGTCACTCATCTTTTCCGGAACAAGCATCCAGGTATAGGTAGAGATGGGATAGGAACCCGCGCCCGGCGCATTCGTGATGGAAACCCTGAAATCCGCCGGCATCGTCTGGACAGCATCCGCCGCAGCCGCTGTTACGGACTTCAGATCTGCCTTGATAAAGTTTCCGGAGCGGTTTTGGACTTCGCCGTACGGGATGTGGTTTTGAACGGCATAGATTAGTTCGATATATCCAATCGAGTCCGGAATACGACGTATCAGCCCGGCGACGCCCTCATTCCCTTTTCCGCCCAGCCCAACCGGCCAGTCCACCGACGTTCCCGCGCCAACTTTGCTCTTCCATTCCGAGCTTACCTTCGACAAATAATCAGCCCAGGCATAGGTGGTGCCGGATCCATCCGATCGATGAATCACAAGTATGGTAGCGTTCGGCAGCTTCACGCCAGGGTTCGGCCCCTGGATCGCCGGATCGTTCCACTTTGTAATTTTTCCCAGAAAAATGCCCGCCAGTGCGGCGGGCGTAAATTTCAACACGGCAGTCATGCCGGGAAGATTATAGGAAGGCAATGCCGCGCCCAGTGCGGTCGGAAAATGGAGGACGCCTGTTCCGAGCTTTTGCCGCGCTTCGGCCAGTTGCTCATTCGTCATGGGGCTGTCGGTTGCGCCAAAGTCAACCGTTCCCGCAATCAACTGCCGGATTCCCCCACCGGAACCGATGGATTGATAGTTCACGCCTACATCCGGGTGCGACTGATAATAGTGCCCGGACCAGCTGGAGTAGAGTGGGTTCGCAAAAGTAGATCCAGCGCCGTTTAGTAGAATCTTCTGCGCACAGGCGCTGGCGGTCGTGATAAGAGCCAACGCCACGAGCCGGCGAATCATAGAAAATCCTTGTTGGTGTCGAGATCGAAATCTACAAGCATCCAAGCTCCGGGTCTTCGGGTCTTCTCCGATACACTCTCTTTGTACGATATCCACGTGAAAATACGATGAATTTGCGACAACATCCCCGTCCAAGCGACCCAAAATGCAGTCCGGCCCATTCACAGCTGGCGACGCGTATTCCCAAAACGTGGATGGGCGTGGAATCATCCGAGCGGACTGGGGCTGGAATCCACCTCTACTTGTGGCCTTGCGCCGAAATGGTTTAGGAAAACGCAACGCTGCAATCAACTGGCAACGGGCCAGCGAAAGCGATAGACTGCGAATCAATGGCCACCCTGACCCGCACCCACGACTCGACACCCGTAACGCAGCTCGCGGCCAGCGGGCTTTCCGCGGACATTGCGCAGTCGGAAATTCGTGTCATGTCTGTGGAATGCGACCGCGTTCATGGAATCAACCTGGCCCAGGGCATCTGCGATACGGAGCCTCCCGCTCCTGTCGTCGAAGCAGCCATTGCCGCCATCCGGAACGGGCACAACACATATACGCGTCTCGACGGTATCGCGAAATTGCGGGCCGCGATCGCGAAAAAGATGGCGCGGTATAACGGCGTTCCCTGCGATCCCGACACGGGGGTGCTGGTTACATCGGGAGCCACGGGCGGGCTTCACGCCGCCTGCCTGGCGCTTCTGAATCCGGGCGATGAGGTCGTGCTGTTTGAACCCCTCTATGGGTACCATCGCAATACGTTGCAGTCGCAACGGGTGGTTCCGGTCACAGTGTTACTGGACGCACCGCGCTGGGAGGTGGATGTTGACCGCCTGAGACATGCGATTACCCCCAGAACGCGCGCCATCCTCCTCAACACGCCGTGCAACCCATCCGGTAAGGTGTATACGCGCAAAGAACTGGAGGGGATTGCCGCGGTAGCCGAGCAGTACAACCTCTTCGTCATGACCGACGAGATGTATGAATATTTTCTGTGTGGCGACGCCGAGCACATCAGCTTTGCCTCTCTCCCCGGAATGGCCGAGAGAACCATTACGATGTCCGGCTTTTCAAAAACATTCAGCGTCACGGGTTGGCGGCTTGGATATCTGACAGCCGATCCCAAATGGATTCCATCTATCGGCTATTTTCATGACTTGCTCTACGTATGCGCACCCTCACCCCTGCAACATGGCGCCGCTGCGGGACTGCTGGAATTGCCGGATGATTTCTATCGCGGGCTGGCAACGGAACACCAACAGAAACGCGATCAACTTGTCGAAGCCTTAAACGCTGCTGGCCTAACTCCGTTCATTCCCGACGGTGCGTACTATATCCTTGCCGATGCCACTCGCATTCCCGGAGCAACGGCAAAGGAAAAGGCACGGTATCTTCTGGCGAATTGCGGAGTGGCGGCAGTTGCAGGAACCGCATTTTTCACCGAAGGTCGTGGAGAAAACCTGCTCCGCTTTTGCTACGCCAAAAAGCCAAAAGATCTGGCCGAAGCCTGCCAGCGCCTGCAATCTTTACGCCTGTGAAGCTCTCCATGCCCTCGGAGCCTCTCGAAAAATAGGACACGGCAAGAGGGAGAAACAAAAGAGAAACCAATTCTTCCCCGCTTTGTTAAGTTCTTATGCTCCATACATTCCCGGCCTACTGACACCAGGCTCGCAACGACTGGCGGAAGTGGACCATCGGGCACCTCTCGCGTGAGGCTGTTGCCATTTTGGCTCCCTACTGCGTCGGAAGGGAGAAAATTAAGTTCCAAAACGGAACAGGCTTGCTATGATGGCTGCACTTTACCAAACATTTCCCCTTCCAGGTGCTTGTCATGGAGATCCTATATCTAACCGCCGTACTGGCTGTCATCGCACTGTGCATTGCGCTATTCTCAACAGCGCGCCGAATCCTACACTCTACCCCGCTGACCAACGGAGATCTTTCTATTACCCAGATGGAAAGACTGACCCAATCGTGGGAGCCGATCGCCCAACGGAGTTTTGAGGAGACCGTGCTGCCCCTCGAGAAACCTGAGACTGAACACGCCGAAGACAACCGGAACGAAGACAACCTGAACATGGACGAGTATCTTCTTCCGCAGGTCAACACAGTGCTAGAGGTGCATCGAGAAGAATTCGTAGCGCCGTCGATGCAAATATCCACGCCGGAACCGCCTAGAGACTTGTATTACTCTGAGGCACCGCAGGCGCCGGAAATCCATATCCAGCCAAAGACCATTCTCGAAGACAAAATCGAAGTTCAACCAAAAGCAATGTATGAAGACTGGATGAAAGTTCAGCCGCAAGCAATCCGCGAAGACAGAATCGAAGCCCAACCGCGGGCGGTGCGCGAAAACAGGATGGAAATATCTTCCCCTCGCACACCTCACTATCTTTTGGAATGCCTGCTGATCGGGGTATCCGTTTTTGTGCTGGTGAAGACCCAGAAAAGTACTGCGCAATATCGCTCTGAGCGCGCCGTCAATCGGGTCGCCTGAAAATCTGCCTTGGTTCTCCAGTAATTTTGTTTCTCCAGTGACCTTGGTTCTCCAATCTAGATGCCTTTCCGGCATCTAGATTGTTTTACGGTGGATACCGTCTATGGCGAGCTCCAGTACGGAGTCGAAGATCTGGAGGATCACCGATAGCTCTTTTCCCAGCACGTCCGTGATCTGAGTCCCGTCGCATGGGGAGCGACGCTGATCGAGCGACGAAGGCTCTGCCTTTTCCTGCGTCGCGTGGATTCCCTGCCCTCATTGCTTTACTCTTAACTTTGGAGCGTATTCATGGCGAATGAGACAACAGCAGCAGTTCAGGAAATCAGGATCGCGCACAGTCCGGACTCGGACGATGCTTTCATGTTTTATGCGTTGGCCACAGGCAAAGTCACTGTACCGGGATATGAATTTACCCATACTCTGACGGACATTGAGACGCTGAACCAGAAGGCCATGCGCGAAGCCTTTTATGATGTAACCGCGATCTCATTCCATGCCTATCCCTACGTTCAGGACAAATACGCATTGATGCCATGCGGTGGCAGCGTGGGCGAAGGCTATGGGCCGATGATTGTCGCCAAGCGCGCTTACCCTGTGGAGGACGTCCGTCGCGTGAAAATCGCCATTCCCGGCCAGTTGACCACCGCGAATCTGGTGTTGCAGATGGCGCTCCCCGGCGTGACTACGGAAATCGTTCCGTTCGATCAGATCATTCCTCAGGTGCTTGCTGGCAAATATGACGCCGGACTAATCATCCATGAAGGTCAACTCACCTATGCTCGCGATGGCCTGACCTGCGTGCTTGATATGGGAACATGGTGGCGCGAGCAGACCGGCTTACCGCTGCCACTGGGAGGTAACGCGATTCGACGCGATCTTGGCGCACCCGTGCATCGCATGATGAATCAGGCACTGCGCGATAGCGTGGGATATGCGCTGCAGCATCGGGAAGAGGCGCTCGCCCATGCCATGCAGTACGCGCGCGATCTCGATACCCCTTCGGCAAACCGCTTTGTCGGCATGTATGTGAATGAGCGCACCCTCGATTACGGAGAGGATGGGAAAGAAGCGATTCGTCGCCTGCTGGCCATGGGACAGGAACGGGGTATCATTCCCCATCCCGTCCGGGTGGACTTTGCAGAGTAAGCAAATCTCTTCACGCCGGAACCGGATGCAACATATTTTTCTCTTGATGGCCGACATCAGGACTTGCTTCCAAATCGGTTCACAGAGTAGCCAAGAATCTTCCTCTTCAATGCAATTACAAAAGTCTTACATTCACCGATCGATGTCGCTGCTAGCCTGAATACCAGACGATCTTCATTCTCCCTCAGAGGTATTATTCCGTGGCATCCATGTCCGATGAAGCTCTAGAAATGAACGGAACCGCAATCCCAACCGAAGAAACCACAGCCAACGAGCCCCGAGTCATGTCGTATCCCGGGATTTCTATCCCGGCTTCGGCCTTCGCTCCAGCCGGCGCGGCGCCTACTCGATCCGCTCTTCCCGTACTCGGGCGGGCAACACAGGATCAAGGCATCACTTGGACCACAACCATTTTTCTGGCCATCTTCCACGTGGGTGCGATTGCCGCGCTGTTCTTCTTCAGTTGGAGCGCGCTGGCTGTGTTTGCCGTCACCTATTTTCTGGCAATCAATGTCGGTATTGGAATGGGATATCATCGTCTGCTGACCCATCGGGGCTACAAAGTTCCCAAGTGGCTGGAATACGCGATAGCGATCTGCGCCACCACCGCTCTCGAAGGAGGCCCCATCTTCTGGGTGTCCACACACCGCATCCATCACCAGCACAGCGACCACACCGGAGATCCGCATACCCCCACTGAAGGCACCTGGTGGTCCCACGCCGGCTGGATACTGAAGGGCAAGGCGCTGCACACGGAAACCTCCCTGCTGGCCCGTTACGCCCCCGACCTGGCCAAAAACCGCTTTTACGTCCTGTTGAGCAAGTACCATTGGATTCCTTTGACCGTGGAGGGCCTGATCCTGCTCGCCATCGGCGGGTGGCAGTGGGTTCTGTGGGGTGTTTTTCTTCGGGTGACGCTCGGTCTGCATGCCACGTGGCTGGTCAATTCCGCAACCCACAAATGGGGCTCGCGCCGCTTCCAGATCCGGGACGATTCTCGCAACAGCTGGTGGGTCGCACTGCTGACCGGCGGCGAGGGGTGGCACAACAACCACCATGCACATCCCGTCTCTTCGCGACACGGACTGGTCTGGTATGAATTCGACGTGAACTATTATGGCATCTGGTTGCTGGAAAAGCTCGGTCTCGCGCGGCAGGTCAAGACCGCCAAATTCGATCCCAGCGATCCGCGCCCAGCCGGAACAGCATCCGCACA
>JBDTBI010000225.1:0-3639 GCA_039924215.1 Acidobacteriaceae bacterium | reverse complement strand
TATGATCTATGCAATGTCTTCGTCCTTCCCTCGATTCATGAGCCCTGGGGGCTTGTGATTAACGAGGCCATGAACGCCGGCCGCGCCATCGTCGTGTCAGATCAGGTGGGCTGCCAGCCCGATTTAGTTATGGATGGAAGCAACGGCCAGCTGTTTCCTGCCCGGAATGTCGCCGCGCTTGCCGACGCCTTGGAGCACATTCTGCTCAGTGACGATCAATGCCGTACGATGGGCAAACGCAGTCTGGAGTCCATCCAGGCTTTTAGTTTCGAGGCAAACGTGCAGGGACTGATGCAGGCATTTTCGGCAGCAGGCCAACAGAAAAAACTATGGAGCCACTCCCCATCCCCCATTCAATGAAGAAATCGTGCGGTATGGAGGGACCACGCCAATGCATATTCTGCATGTGATCCGCTCTCTCCATCCGGAGTATGGTGGCCCTGCGCAACTGGTGCGCTGCATCGTGGCCGCCGGCCCTCGTTTAGGTTGGGAAGGCGAAGTCGCCTGCCTCGATCATGCGACAGAGCCATTTCTGCGCGACATCACCTTCCCCGTCCATGCACTCGGCCAGGGCAGCGGAACCTATGGCTACTCCAGACGCTGGGTCCCCTGGCTGCACGCGAATATCAACCGCTTCGACGGCGTTGTCATTCACGGCATTTGGCAGTACCAGAGTTGGGGTACATGGCGGGCCATTCGCGGTCGAAAGCCTTATGTTCTATTTCCGCATGGCATGCTGGACCCATGGTTCAAGCGCCGCTATCCCCTGAAGCACATCAAGAAGTGGATCTATTGGAATCTGGCGGAGAAGCGTGTGTTGCGGGATGCCAGCTCGATTCTCTTCACCTGCGAAACAGAACAGCGCCTCGCACCCCAAAGCTTCCGTATGCCTCCCTGGAATGCCGCCGTGGTGCCCTACGGCGCGGAACTGCCAACCGGCGACCCGCAGCAACAGATCGAAGCGTTTTACGCGGCTTGTCCCGAAGCACGAGGAAGAAGATTCTTCCTGTATCTGGGGCGAATCCACCCCAAGAAAGGGTGCGACCTGCTGACCGACGCTTTCATCGACGTTGCGGCAAGTAAGCCGGAGATCGACCTCGTCATGGCCGGTCCGGATGCCGGGATGCGCGCTGGTCTGGAAACTCGTGTGGCCGCGGCAAAACTGTCCCATCGCGTGCACTGGCCCGGTCTGATCACGGGGGATGCCAAGTGGGGGGCATTTTATGCCAGCGAAGCGTTCGTGCTGTCCTCGCATCAGGAAAATTTCGGGATCGCCGTTGCCGAAGCGCTGGGCTGCAGCCGTCCTGTCTTGATTTCCGATCAGGTCAACATCTGGCCGGAGATTTATGCCGACGGTGCCGGGCTGGTCGCACCCGACACCCTGGAAGGAACGAAACAGTTGTTGCAGCAATGGCTGGCTCTTTCCGCGGACCAGCGCCAGGAGATGGGACAGCGGGCGCGAGCCTGCTTTGAAGCTCGCTATAACCTGGATCAAAATGTCGCCGAGCTAGTACGATTCTTTCAACGCATGCAATAGCGGCCATTGCCCATGGATCCCAATTCGTCCGCCATCTCGTCTGGTTCTACTCCCGCTTCTGCCCCCACGCCTGCGGAGAACGCCAACATTGGCGTCAGCGAGCGGGAGGATTGGAAGGATTGGAAGGATCCCTACACGTCGCCGCAATATACTTTTGGAAATCGCGTACGGCGGCAGTTGTGGAGCCTCGTCTGGATCTTTCTCTATCGCCCGTCTCCACGAGTGGCACACGCTTGGCGCGCATGCCTGCTGCGCTGTTTTGGCGCAAAGCTGGGGCCGCATTGCCGCTTCTATCCGGCCTCTCGCGTGTGGGCACCCTGGAACCTGAGTTGCGAAGATACTGTGATAGTGGCCGATGGGGCCGAGCTATATAATCCCGCGCCGATGGTTCTGGCGTCTCACGCCATCGTGTCACAGGGCGCATATCTCTGCGGCGCAACCCACGATTACAGCGATCCGAACTTTCCCGTACTATCTTTTCCCATGCGGCTTGGACGGTATGCGTGGGTGGCTGCGCGTGCCTGCGTCTCGCCCGGAGCCAATTTGGGCGACGGCGCAATTTTGGGCCTCGCATCCGTCGCGACAAAAGACCTGGAACCATGGTCGATCTATGCCGGAAGTCCCGCGCACAAGGTGAAAGATCGAACCCCGTTCGCCTGAATCGATTCTCCTATACCGGTTCTCCTGCAGGTGTATAGCGCGGAGAGAATGTAGGCGCAGCCTTTCCTTAAAGAAAGGCTGCACTAGATAGAATTCAGCAATCTACAGCATCAGGAGAACCGGTATATACACCTTCCGATCGACGCTCCCCGCAAAATCCACTACGGGGTAGGCTTCACGTGAGCGACTGAATACTTCGCTTGTCTGATCTGCCCATGCGGCCTGGCATTCGGCTTGGAAAGATTCAAGTGCAGGACCAATAACTCCGCAGCTGGTACTTTCACTTGCCACTGAATATTTCCGTCGGAGCTTCGTGTAGCGGGAACAATCTTGCCTGTTTTCGCATTCTTCACACCAAAAGAGGTTGAGCCTAAGCCCACCGCTGCGGGATCGAAGTTCATTGTTCCGGAATACACGTGTTCCGCGTCGGTGTTGGCAATCGTGAGCCACACGGACGAGCCGTTCACGGTCGGCACCACTTCCAGGGAATCGGCAACTGGATCCACCGCTACGTAGGGATGGAGAAATGGAAGTGCCTGCTCCATGGTCTTGAGGACAGGATGCAATTTGGAATAGTTTTTGAGCGCGGGCAGAGTTTCGATTTCGTCTCCCAGGTCAACGACCGCACGAAACTGCCGCAGGTCAACAACGCCCGTAGTAATCTCTTCGTCCGTAATGAAGTGGGGAAGAACGCGGTAACGTCGCCAGAAATCGGTCAGCTCAGTTGTCAGGTTCGGGTAGATGTTCAGATCCGCGCTCAGCGCGATTTTACGCGTTGGCACGATCACCGCTACCGGCTGCTCGGGTGTCTGCCCGTGGATCACTTTTGCCAGCGTCGCATGCCAATTCGTGTACGCGTTCCATCCATGCACAAACCCGGCGTCTTGATGCGGAGGCGGATAGATATAAAAATCCTCTCCGACCGCAAACGGCGCGGCAAGCCCAATGTGACTCAGCCACTGGGGAGTTCTCGATAGCCTGTCATGGCCCGGAGTCCACTCCTCGAGAAGAGGAACTTGATAGGCCCGCGCCATGCTGCCGAACAGTAGAGAGAGTCCCGGCAAGTTTGCGTCGTCCAGATTCACTACCGCGTGGTATTTTCTGGCCATCTGAAAAAAGGTGTCCGGGTCATTTCCTTGCACCTCCGGCCCCATCCGCCCACAGATGTCCCCTCCCCAGGCATAGACCAGGGTGGCGTTGGTGTGCGCGCGTACCAGGCGCGACATTGCGTCGAAGCTATCCGCAACGCTGTATAGGCGAAATTGCTGGTAGAGCGGAAAAAACGGCTCGCCCGGCCTGGCGGCCGGAACGTCACTCCATGCGTGGTAGGACGTGTGCCAGCGACGGTTAAAGTCGGTGATCGATTTATATTCCCGAGGAAGCCAGCGATAGAATACGCGGATGTCGTCCGGAGCGTAGCCGATAACCCCGTGCGAACCCTT
>JBDTBI010000224.1:0-5330 GCA_039924215.1 Acidobacteriaceae bacterium | reverse complement strand
CAAATCACACAAGCAATCCAAGCGCTCGTCTAAGTTCAACTGCCCCTTAGGGTTCACCTGCCTCCAGTCTGTTCTTTTGGATGATGGTTTGGAAATCCAGGTTTGCGGGGATGGTGGGTCCGCTCGGAATGACGTGGGGATCGCTCCTATGTCGCTCCACTCAATGAAAGTTCCCTTGGTCAGGAAACGTGGAAAATCCGCCGAAAATCAAAGGCGCGGCATACTTCGGTGGAAGTATTCTCCCAATAATTCGCTATTCATTCGCTCTGATAGAGTGATATGAGCTCAAAAATTTCCGTACTACCAACAAAGTGCTCCGTTCCAGCATCGGAGCATTGAGAGGCCCACATGCAATTTCAATTCAAATACTTGTACTCCGTTCGCACAATCACTTTTCTGGCCTGTCTTTTAGTGGTCTTTAGTCTCTTCTCCACAATTCCGATCCGCGCCGCTGATTCCTCCGCCCATCCCGATCTCCTGGTATTTGCCAATGGAGACCACCTGAACGGCAAACTCGATCATGCCGAGGGTGGTAAGGTTGTTTTTGCCAGTGACAATGCCGGAACTGTCACCGTCGCCTGGGCCAAGATCCAGGAACTGCACAGCGATAGGCAGTTTGCAGTGATCAAGACCGGTACAGAAGTGCTGCGCAAACAGGCGAACCCGGATATTCCGGTCGGAACCATCCGCGTCAAGGGCGACACTCTCACGGTGACCACCTCCCAGGGCAGCGTACAGATTCCCGTCAAGGCGATTGCCTTCCTGGTGGATGAACCCACCTTCGAAAAGAATGTCAGGAATGGCCAGGGTCTGCTCCAGGGAGTCACCGGTTCTATCAGCGCCGGGCTCAGCACGGTCAGCTCCACGCAGAACAGCGTCAGCATCAATTCTGCGGTTGTTCTTTCGCGGGAAGTGCCGCCTGTCACCTGGATGCCGGCGCGTCGGCGCACGCTGCTAGATTTCAGCAACAATTACGGGAGGGTCTCGCAGCCCAACACACCTACAGTAAAAACAAGCATCTTTCACGGTGGTCTGGAAGAAGACGAATATCTCAGCGCTCGCTTCTATCTGTTGCAACGGGCGATGTATGACCATAATTTTTCTCAGGGCTTGGATTTGCAACAGCTCTATGGTCTCGGTGCCGGGTATACGTTCATCAAAGATGCCGTGCAGGAGTTGGATCTGACAGGCGTCATCGACTATACCAAGCAGCAGTTTTCTGCCTCGGGTTCCGTGCTGAATGTTCCGCCCGATTATTCGCCCGCCTACAGCAAGAACCTAATCGGCTCCAGCTTTGGCGATAGCTACGTCCGGAAATTGCCCAGGAAAATCGTGTTCACCGAAGTGGCGGTGTTCAATCCGGCATGGAACTCGCCGTCAGATTATTCTGCGAATATTGCGGTGGGTGCGACTTTCCCCGTTTACAAGAATTTTGGTTTTTCTGTGGGACTCATCGACAGCTATTTGAACAATCCTCCTCCAGGGTTCAAAGGAAATTCTGTACAGTTCAACACCGGTCTGACCTACACCCTGCATTAGCCTCCACGCAATCGCCGACAAAAGACCCACGAATATTCTCAGGGGTCTTTTGTCATGCCGCTGACGGCGAACGATTTAGAATTCGCGACGCCATACCTGAACGCAAAGTTGGCTACCAAAACTGGCGAATGGTTGAAAAATCTCCCATGGCGCCCATGGTCCCGGTTTCATCTGGGGACACACGTCGAACTGAATCGGTTTGGGATACGTTCTTTCTTCCCCTGGTTTGATATTTTTTAAGATAAGAGCGCATTTTCAATTTCCAGCGCAATGGAAAACGTATATCCATATGACATTTCTTTTCTGCAGCCGCCTTAGAATTCTCTCGTCCATATTTTTAGTCGCCGCTGGCTTGTTGCCCGTGTGCATGGCTCCTTCCGCCAGGGCGGCGGACAAGGCGACAAAGCCGGGCGCGGATGTTTTGATCTTCACCAACGGCGAAAAACTGGTGGGAACGTTGGATCATGAGGCTGACGGGAAAATCTATTTCAAGAGCGTTAACGTTGGAAAGGTGACGGTCTCCTGGAGCAAGATCCAATCGCTCCATACCGCAAGGCCATTTGCTGTTCTTGGGAAGGGAGCACTTGTAAAACGGCATCGATCGAACTTCGATGTCCCGATCGGTTCCATCGCCGTCAAGGGCGATGAGCTGACAGTGAGCACAAGCGGCGGCGCGCAGCAGTTTCCCGTCAAGTCCATTTCGTATCTTGTCGATCATCCGATGTTTGAGAAGAACGTGTTGAACGGGCAGAGTCTGTGGCAGGGAATCACAGGTACGGTCACCGCAGGTACGAGCCTGGTGTATTCCACTCAGAACAGCAGAAGCGTCAACACGGCAGTCATGCTGGTACGCAGGGCGCCCGCAGTTACGTGGCTGCCACCGCAGGGGCGCACAAGCCTGGATTTCAGCAGCAACTTTGGACAGGTAACGCAGGCGAATACGCCGCCCGTGAAGACGAACATAGTGCATGGATCGTTGGAACAGGACGAGTATTTCAACCGACGCTTCTATGTGCTACAGCAGGCGGTGTTCGATCATAACTTTTCGCAGGGCCTGGATCTGCAGCAACTCTATGGCGCCGGCGTCGGATATACGGCCATCAAAGATAGCAAGCAAGAGTTTGACTTGACGGGGACGGTGGGATACACGAAGCAGCAGCTTTCCGGTACTCCCGAACACGATCTCATCGGCTCAAGCCTGGGCGATACGTACTCCCGAAACTTCCCCAGAAAGATCGTATTTACCGAGGCTGGGGCGTTCAACCCCGCTTGGAACAGGCTGGAAGACTATTCCGCCAACTTAACCACAAACCTGAGTATCCCGATCTTTCAGGGCGTCGGATTTACCGTAGGGTTGGTTGACAGCTATTTGAACAATCCTGCTACGGGTTTCCAGGGAAACTCGGTTCAGTTCAATACCGGACTGACCTTTACCGTGGGGGCGAAATAGAATGCCGACAAGGCTTACAGGAATTTTCCAGAGCCCTGGTCAGGCTGTTTGTTTACTTTGGCGCTTGCGGTTGCTGGGTACTCGCGGGCAGTCCACTCGGTTGCAGCGCGCTTGGTGCGGGCTGGCTCGGCAGTTGGTTGTTCATTGGGGCGTTCGGTGGCTGGCTGGTGAAGGTCAGCGGCGACGACAGAATATCCATCGCAGCCTGCGGCAATGGTTTCTCGGCATTTGCCAGCAGCAGGCTCACCTGCCACATTTGCGTGGAAGACAGAACCTGATCGAACGACGGCATTCCCGTCAGGCGAATTCCGTTCGCAACCTTCCAATATGTTTCTCCCGGCGGGTCATCGCTGACGCCGACAATGCTGCGTGGACCGTGGGCTTGCCATAGCTGCGGCGGTTTAGGATACATGTGCGGGGCCACAGCAGAATTCTGGTTGTTCAGTCCATGGCAAAACGCGCAACTCTGTCGATAGATTTGTGCTCCCGCGATCATGTTGTCCGCAGTGGGCTGTATCGGTACGGTCTTTGGCATGTCCTTCGCAATCCGGGCATGCAGCGGGCCATGTACAACATCCTTCTCAAACGCGAGGGGAGAATCTGCGACGGCTACGGGAGGGTTCCCAAAGCGGAGGTAGAGAAACAGGGCAATCGGTAGGATCACCAGACCAATCAAGAAAGCAACCAGAAATTTCACGCGCTCCTCCACCCCATTCAATTCCTACTGGAAAAAGAGGCCCAGGCTCGCCTCTCTGCTATGGGTACAGATAGACTACCTAGGTCATACCTCGCAAGCAATGGTTTAATGGAGTTTAGGAGAAAACAGTGCAGTCTCAGTTGACCCGGGGAGTGCGACGCTTTTCGTCGCTCATCTTGCAATCTATCTTGTCTCTTCGCGCCGCTCTTTCCAGTTTCCGCTTGCCTATACTGGGCGTCGCAAGTTTTGGTCTCACACTGCTTGTCTGCTGGATCGGTGTTCCATCGCAGGCGCAGGCACAGAGTTCGACCCAGCCACCACAATCGTCCGCGTCCTCCTCGTCTACGGGGGAGCAAACGTCGAGGGAGGAGCAGGCATCGAGAAGGGCATTGACAAGCAGACGGATGCAGACCAAGCTGCGCCGCGAAGCAGCAGTCGTGACCGACACCTATACGCACCGGTGGGAGGTCTACCTAGGCGGCCAGTATATGCGCTTTCGCCCAGGGCCCGACCTTCATAATTCCGGCATGGGTGGCTGGATATTGGGGGCGACGCGGTATTTCAGTCCGCGCTGGGGCATCACTGCCGATGCGCGCGGCAACTTCGGAAACAACTCGCTGGGAGCGACCAGCGGCGGCGGGTACAACACATACAACGCCAAGTTTGACGTCTACACGTTTACCATTGGCCCGCAGTATCGTTTTTACGGCAATCCTAAATTCTCGATCAGCGCGGCCGTTCAGGCGGGAGACGTCTATGGGTATTTCGACAAGAATACGGGTCCATTTGCGCCCCCACTGGTCGGCTTATATCCCGCAGGCAATGTTGCCGGCGGCATTGCCAGCCTCAATCTGGATTACAATCTGAGTCCGGCTCTGGCCGTACGAATCGCACCTATCGTATTGTTCGACCACTTTGCCGGCAATACCGACCACAATCAAGGGTTCATGATGGGAGTTATCTATCGTTTTGGGCGGCAGTAGACGGTTCGCAGAGAGCGCCGTCACCTGTTTCGCATATCGCAACCCAGAACAAGACCGCGCGTTGGCGCGGTCTTGTTCTTTACGTGCGCGCAGCATCGGGTCCACTCTTGCAGCGCGGGGAGACCTATGCTTTTGCTTTGGCTGTATCGCGCTGTTTCGCCGCATCCAGCGGATATTGCGGCTCGGTCATGCGAGCCGGATCGAGAATCTCCGCAATCTCTTTCTCGCTCAGGAGCTGTCGTTCCCGCGCCAGATCGATAATCGAACGCCCGGTCGCCACCGACTCCTTCACAATTTCCGCCGCCTTGGCATAGCCGATGTAGGGGTTCAGTGCGGTTGCCAGCGACACCGTGGATTGCGCGTATTGCCGGCAGCGCGCCTCGTTCGCCGTAATTCCTGAAATGCAGAATTTGTCGAACTGCCGCAGCATGTTCGCCAGAATCGTAATGGACTGCATCACGTTGTAGGCCATCGTTGGCATCATCACGTTCAATTCCAACTGGCCTGCCTGCACCGCGTAGGCCACTGCAGTGTCGTTGCCGATCACTTGAAAACTGACCATTGCGGCCAGCTCCGGCATCACCGGATTAATCTTGCCCGGCATAATGGATGAGCCCGGCTGCAAACTCGGCAACACAATTTCTCCCAGCCCCGTGTTCGG
>JBDTBI010000223.1:0-3619 GCA_039924215.1 Acidobacteriaceae bacterium | reverse complement strand
TGGTTGTGCGCTTCCGACCGCAGCACGGACATAGGCTTGATCGCCCAAAGATTTGCCATGTTGAGAGGGTTCTCCCGGGATTCGTTATGTAAATCTCAATCCAGATTCACGAATTTCGTAGCAAGGCTTTATGTAGCTCGATAGTACCGTAAGCCAACAATTTCGTAATGGGGACAGGCTCTAGCTCAGCAGCCGAAGGAATTCCTCTGCGATCTCACGCGTGGCGATACCAGCGATTTTCAGGCCAGCTCTGGCAGGCAACAGGTCTGAGATCACGGAGCCGGACATCTCCGTTCGCGGGGGGCAATTCGCGCAGTCGAGCAGCATCCTGCAGCATTGCGCGCGCACTGCCTTGCTTATTTCGATATTGGATGAATGTGAGTCCTGGGTGAAGTTCAGTTGCTACAGACGTCAATTTCTGTGAACGATCGGCAAGCAGATCGGCGTCTAGAATCGCGTAAAGGCGAGGGAACATAACAACTACTGAGCGGCTTCGCGCCGCAGCTTCTCGCGCTCGAAGAAGCGCTCCATAAACTTCGTGTCGAATGCGCCGGCGCGGAAGTCCTCATCCGCGAAGATGCGCCGATGCAGCGGAATTGTAGTTTGGATTCCCTCCACTACAAACATGCCCAGAGCTCGTTCCATCCGTGCAATCGCTTCCGTGCGATCCGCGCCATGCACAATCAGTTTGGCGATGAGGGAATCGTAGTAAGGGGGCACGATCCCTTCCGCATATTGCGCCGTATCGACACGCACGCCGGTGCCGCCGGGCAGATTGTAGGCGGTAATTTTGCCGGCGGAAGGAGTGAATTTTTCCGGATGCTCGGCATTGATGCGGCACTCAATCGCATGGCCCCGTATCTCTATCGGTTTTGGCAGAATCTCGCTGAGCTTCTCTCCAGCTGCGATACGAAATTGTGCTTTCACAAGGTCTATGCCTGTAACCATCTCTGTTACAGGGTGCTCCACCTGAATCCGCGTATTCATTTCGATGAAATGTAGTTTGCCATCTTCGTCCATCAGAAATTCCACGGTACCGGCATTCATGTATCCGATGGCTTCCAGGCATTTCTTCAGTGTTGCCCCGATTTCTTCGCGCATTTTCTGTGTTACTTGCAGAGAAGGCGCCTCCTCGATCAGCTTTTGATGCCGCCGCTGAATGGAGCATTCGCGCTCGCCGAGCGACACAACATTGCCGTGCTCATCGGCCAGTATCTGAAATTCAATGTGGCGAGGCCTCTCGATGAATTTTTCCGCGTACAGATCACCATTGCCGAAGGCATTTTGCGCTTCTGTGCGTGCAGCGCGAAAAAAATTCGGTAGCTCCTCCGCGCTGCGAACGACGCGCATACCGCGCCCGCCACCGCCTGCGGAAGCCTTCAGGATGATGGGGTAGCCTATCTGACGCGCCCACTCGATCGCCTCATCCTCACTCTGGATGACGCCTTCGGAGCCGGGAAGAATCGGCACCTTCGCCTTTTTCATCGACATGCGTGCTTTTTCTTTTTCGCCCATCAGCCGCGTTACTTCCGGCGGAGGTCCGATGAACTTGATATTGGAAGCGCGGCAAACTTCGGCGAAATTTGCATTTTCACTCAACAGGCCGTAGCCGGGATGGATGGCATCCACGTCGGCAATTTCCGCGGCACTGATCACAGCCGGAACATTCAGATAGCTGTCGGCAGAACGCGGTGGTCCAATGCAGATCGCTTCGTCGGCGAAGCGGACGTGGAGAGAGTTTCGGTCAGCCTCGCTATAGACGGCGACCGTCCGGATGCCCATCTCCTTGCACGCGCTGATGATGCGCAGAGCAATTTCACCCCGGTTGGCAATGAGAACTTTTCGAAACATAAGCCTCAATTCAGGGAAGGTATTGAACCGTAGAATGCTGCCGGTCAGTCCGTCCAGCAGGTGGTACGAAAACTAACGCGGACGAACAGTAAACAGGGGTTGCCCGTATTCGACGGGCTGTCCGCTCGTCACCATGCGCTTGACGACCTCTCCGGCTATATCACTTTCAATCTCATTCATCAGCTTCATCGCTTCAACGATGCAGACTACCTGGCCCGATTCGATCTGATCGCCAACCTTAATGTACGGCTCCGCGCCAGGGGCGGACGCGTCATAGAATGTTCCTACGATCGGGGATTTGATGATGTGCAGACCAGGTTCTTCGGCAGCGGCTAAATTCGGGGCCGCGGACCCGGCAGCGTCGGCATGTGGAACATGCGCAGATAAGGCGGCTGCACCTGCGACAGGCACGGATGCGGACTGTCTGAGTAGCTGACTCAACTGGCCGAGATCTACGTGGCTCGCGGAGTCGCCTTGCCCGGCGAAGCTGAGACGGACTTTCAGTCCCTCCTGCTCCAGTTCAAATTCGCCCACTTCTTGTTGTTTCAAAAATTCGATGAGGTCTTTCAGTGATTGCAATTGTCCGGCATTCATAGGTTTGACGTACTCCTTATTACAGGTGTTGAGCGAATCTGCTCCGTCTTTGCAAGTATAGTGGCATCCGCGCGGTGCGGTCGTGCGAAAGGCCACGAAATAGCAACATCAGGGTTTCGTTCCAGAGACTTGCATCTATCTAAAACTTACAGTTCAATCCATGCTTTTGTCGCGGGCGTCAGTACTTCCGATCCGCTGCGCGTGACAAGAACCATATCTTCAATCCGCACGCCAAAGCGGCCGGGTAAATAGACGCCCGGCTCAATTGTAATCACCATTCCTGGCTCCAGTGGTTGGTCCTGCCTCGCGGCAATGCGCGGTCCTTCATGAATCTCCAAACCTACACCATGCCCGGTCGAATGCGTAAAAAAATCGGCCAGGTTCGCGCGTCGCAGGACACTTCGGGCAGCTTCATCCACCTCACCACAGCGTACCCCGGCTCTGACAGCGTCAATCGCCGCCATCTGTGCCTCCAGAACTGCTTCATACGCGTCGCGCTCGGCGATCGAGGCTCGTCCAAGATGTACCGTGCGGGTCATGTCGGAACAATACCCCGTGAGCACCACGCCGAAGTCGAGTACAACGAATCCCCTTCGTGGCAGAATCTGCCGACTGGCTTTCCCATGCGGCAATGCGGATCGCACGCCGCCGGCCACAATCGTGTCGAACGACATGCCGTCCGCACCCGCAGTGCGAGCGGCGAATTCAAGATGCGCAGCAACTTCAACTTCACGTTTTCCCGGCTCGATATGCGTCAGCATATCCTCAAACAGAGAGCAGCCGAGTTGCGCCGCGGCTCGCAGCCGAAGAATTTCGTTCGCGTCCTTGCGTTCCCGAAGCCCTGCCACCAGGGCCGGAACAGATTGAAAGAAACTGCGTCTTTGTTTGGCCGGAATCCACCGGCGAAGCATTTCCAGTGTGGCTACGGTCGTGTGCTCGGCGTCGAAGGCGCAATGCTGCACACCCTGCGCCAACATCCATGCACAAGCCTCTCGCAAGACGGGGCCCCGCGCGATCACCACGCCAGCATGTTTTGTTTCCTGCCGGGCTTGCTCGGTGTAACGACCATCGGTGAAGAGCACCGGTTTACCGGCTCGTCGTGGCCGGGACGCTTTTTGTAAAGAGGGCGTTTGCGGCAGGACCAGAGCCGCGTTGGAACCGGTAAATCCTGTCA
>JBDTBI010000222.1:0-3291 GCA_039924215.1 Acidobacteriaceae bacterium | reverse complement strand
GAGGCGTGTGCCCGCAGCCATCCGCAGGCTCACGCTTCCAAAGCGTCAGGCTTTTGATAGACTGAGCAGGCGGGCGGGAGTAGCTCAATGGTAGAGTAGCGGCTTCCCAAGCCGTTGGTTGCGGGTTCGATCCCCGTCTCCCGCTCCAGGTCAAGTCTTTTCATTTTCCGTTCAGCGTTCGATCTCTCCATATTCAGTAAGCCGCCACTGCACTAGGAGAAACACAATGTCCGATGTTGACAAGAATTTTCTCAGTCGCCGTGACTTGGCAATGGGCGCAATGATGGGAGGAGCCTCCCTCTTGTTCAGCACAGCCGCTTCGGCGAGTCCGGAACAGTCGCAGGGCCGTACGTTTTTCGATGTTCGCAAGCACGGCGCCTTTGGCGATGGCAAAGCCGACGACACGGCGGCACTACAGCGGGCTCTCGATGCGGCTGGAGAGAAAAGCGGGGCCGTGTTTCTGCCGCCGGGGGTATACCTCACTCAGGAACTCCACGTGCGCCCGGGCATTGCCGTGGTTGGCTTTCCAGCCTGGAACTATAGCGGTCCTGGAGGAAGCGTTCTGCGTCTTTTGAATGGCGATTCTACCTGCCTCCTGAACCTTTCTGACGCACGGGGCGCTACCATGGACGGCTTGGCGCTCGACGGTCGCGGGCTCGGCACAAATGTGCATGGAATTTCCACGGGCCGGACAAAATTTGCGAAGCATGAAGACAGTTTTCGTATTGAACGATGCCAGGTAGCGCATTTCAGCGGAGACGGCGCACATATGATGTGCGCCTGGTGCTTTAGCATTCGCCACTCGATGCTCGCGTTCAACCATGGCGATGGCCTGAACCTGCTGGGTTGGGACGGGTTTCTCATGGATAATTGGTTTTCTGGAAACGGACGTGCCGGGTTTGCCGCTCGCCAGTCCAATGCGTCCATCACGTTTACTGGGAATCGAATCGAATGGAACGGTGAAGAAAACATGCTCGTGACCAGTGGCAACGGCTATCAGATCACAGGCAATTTCTTTGATCGTGCCGGCACTTGCGGCCTCGCTTTGCGGCATGCCGGTGAACCAATCAAGCAGATCACCATTACGGGCAATTACTTCAAACGCAGTGGGAAAAATGCGGATAGTGAGAGCCATGACTCCGCGCAGATTCTAATGGATCGAACCCAGGGTGTGACCTGCGTTGGGAATAATTTCAACGCGGGACGGGACGACGGCGGCGGAGGAAAATGGAGTCCCGCTTATGGCATCGTCTACCAAGGTCTTGAGAACTGCGTCATCAGCAATAACGTCCTCCACGATGGCGCTCTGCGGCAACTGCTTTTAGATCTGGGCGGCCATGGTGAGGGTGTCATCGTCAAGGACAATCCAGGTCGCCTCCTCCAGGAAAACCGCTGAACCTATCTCTCGTGATTCTCAATCTAATCGCGTGTCCGTCTGTTGGAATCTGTGTCTTCAAGCCAAACGTAGGATTAAATCGGGTTACCCAGCCGCGTTGTGAACGGCTGCATTGTGAATGGCTGTTTGGCCCATCTTCAGCGGGTAGGGACGGTGGTCCGTTCTTCTCGGTGTGCCGCCACTGAAAGCAGTTTGGCTCGATTGGTACGAAGGTCAATGCCGGTGGTAGCCGGGTAGGCTGCAGTGCCCATTAATCCTCGCCAGAGGATCCGGTCATAACGCGCGAAATCAAAGTCATCTTCTACGCTGAAGTTCATGCCTTTTGTCACGTTTGACCAATATGTGGCGTCGTGCGTGGGTTCCAAGGGGGGAAGCTTGGCGACGGAGGCGGGCAGCGGCAGGCCAGTTCCGACCAGCATGGCGGAGGCGGTCGCCGTGTAGGTCCAGGCCGATTGGTTCAGGTCGAAAACGTCTGCCATCGGCACCGCAAGCGCATCGCTGATGTTGAGGGGGTTAAGGCCCAGAATAACCTCCATTGTGCGTATAAAATCCAGCGTGTTATACGAGGTGGAGACAACCGCGTGGTGCTGCACATACGGTCCGATGATAAATGCGGTGCTGCGATGCGCGTCGACGTGGTCCGGACCGTTCTGCGAATCGTCTTCGATCACAAATATCAGGGTGTTTTGAGCGTATCGGCTGGCTGCAATTTTCTGTGCCAGCAGGCCTACGGCATAATCGTTATCCGCTTGCTGCCGCTCCGGCGTGTTGATCTTATCGATAGCGGTCGAGTAATTGCCGGTATGGTCGTGCATGAATCGAAGCAGAATCAGCGCCGGTAATCCACCGTCTGCATAACGCGCATCAAAGTCGCGGGCAAACTCCGTATACCGGTAGTAGTCCGGAAAGGAATTATCGAAGCCGCGAAAGTAAATGTCGGTTACTGGAGCAAGCGTTGGATCCGCTGGAAATGCGACCTGCGTCCTGGTCTTATACGGATCGGTGAGCTCGGGAATCTGGAACTTCGCATCGACTCCGGTGAGACCGTACCGGCTGAGATCGATGAAGAACCCGTAGTTGCGCATGGAAAGCCCGGCCCGCTTAGCTTGGTTCCAAATGTATCCGCTGCTGAGTTCGTCGTACGGTCCATCGGGAGCCGCCACATTGGACGTGCCGGGTAGGATGTCGGGATCGTTTGGCGTGAGCGGGTTCGAAGCACGGCGATCGCTTAACGTCGCCAGACCAACGTTGATGTTCCGGTTCTCGCCTTCCGTCACATAGGAAAGACCACGGCCCGCGTAATTGACTACGACTCCCTTTTCGACTACGTCAGGTGCGCGGGCAGATGTTGACCACGCCCACCCTCCCATGCTCACTTCGCTCCGGTCGTAAAAATTATCAAGATCCACAAAGTCCAATGCGAGGTCGTGAAAATTGGGGGTGATGGCTTTGCCAAACTCGGTAATCGAAGGATCTCCGTTTCCAACGGGCAGATCTCCGAGGATTTGGTCATACGTGCGGTTCTCTTTAATGATGTAAATGATGTGTTTGATCTTGCCTCGAAGGGCAGCCATCTTTTGCCAGTCTTGCGCGCTCACCTTGCGTTGGTAATGATTGTTTTCTGCCACCTGCGAGGTCAACTCGTCAAGCTGGCTTGGCGTCGGGGTGGGGAAGCTCTGCAAGCCGGATCTCAATAATTGCAGATCGTACTGGTTCTTAGCCCGGCAGGCGGCCGCCGTCTTTCCGTTCTGCCCTCCTCCGTGGCACATGTCCGGGTTCGGCCCCGTGGGCGACTTGGCATTGATCACATACATATAGCCTCCGTCGCCGCTCAGGCTTACGGAATTCGGATACAAGCCGGTGGGGATCAACCCGATGACTTTCTTGTCTTGCAG
>JBDTBI010000221.1:0-6612 GCA_039924215.1 Acidobacteriaceae bacterium | reverse complement strand
CCGGTCCAGCCTGGTTCCGCGCGTACCTACCTATCCGGATCAACCGCTCCAGGGCTCGTCGCGTACTCACCAGTGCGCCCTTCGATGACGCAAACAGGTTAGGATTAGCTCAGGAACCAAACTTATGGCGGAGATATTTCAGTTTTCAGACGTGGCAACGACTGAGGTCGATGGGCAGCTAGCGGTGAATTTTACCCATACGATCGAGGATGGAACAGTTCTTCATGAGGTTCTGACGTACGAACCCGAACGCCCGATCCGATTCGCAAATGTGATTCGATTGCTTCGGGCGAAAACCTATTCCTCCCGGGAAGAAGTGAACGAGGCCATCGAATACGCGGAACTGATGTCGACCCACTTGAAATAAAAACCTCCACGAGGGCCTCACTCTGTCTGGCAGGCACTGCCAGCGTTTGGATGAGGATGACTACGGGAGGCTGGATCCGCGAAGAATCTTGACTGGTAGGGTTAAGGTGACGCTGCGGCGCAGTGTTCCTCGATCTTGAAGCAAAGGCTCCGTATACACTTGACGGATTCGTTGCATCCATCGTATGTTTCAAGACGAATGAAACCCTTTTAGCCAATAAAGCGTCACATCCATACGGCGTCCTGCATGCAATGCACGCACGATCCGGCGAACAGACAGAAAGGCTTTCCATGGTTTCAGCAAGAATCGTACGTTTGCTTGTCCTGTTCGGCGGGCTGGGATACATCCTCGCGCCAGCGGCTCCAACGATCCATGCACAACAGGCCGCTACGCAACAGACGGGTCCGACCCGCGTGGTCGGGGCAATCACGGCCATCAACGGCAAATCGCTCACCGTTAAGCCTGATTCAGCGGCACCGACAACCGTGACCGTATCGGACACGGCACACATTCTCCGCTCTGCGCCCGGCGCAAAAACGGTTGCCAGCGCGACGCCCATTCACCTTACGGATCTGGTGGTTGGCGATCGCGTGTTGATGGCAGTTCGTCCGGCGCCAGACGGGTCTGGACCCATGGCAACCGTAATCATCGCCATGACACAGGCCGACGTTACGAAGCAACACCTGGCGGAAGAAGAGGACTGGCAGCGTCGTGGCGTGGGTGGAATCGCGAAAGCAGTCGACCCGGCGACCGGTGCAGTGACAATCGCCAACAACCTGAACCGCACCCTCACGATCCACACAACTCCAAAGACCGTGATTCGCCGCTATACTCCCGGATCGATTCAGTTTGCTGATGCCAAACTTGCAACCCTGAACCAGATTATGCCTGGGGACCAGGTTCGGGCCCTGGGCAACCACAGCGCCGACGGCAGTGAAGTCGAGGCTGATGAGATCGTGGCTGGCACCTTCCGCAATATCGCCGGAAACGTCCTTTCCACCGATCCCGCCGCCAACACGATCACCGTGAGGGACCTCTCCACCAAAAAGCCGGTTGTGGTTCAGATCAATGCCGAGTCCGAATTGCATAAGCTCCCTGCTCCGGGGGCACAGATGCTGGCTGCGCGTTTCGGATCGGCCGTCAGCCAACGTGGGCAAACAGGCGAGGGTGCGCGAGGCAGCGGCCAGGGCCATGGTCGCGCTCGACCCGCCACCGGATCCCCACAAAATGGAGGGGAATCGCATGGCATGGGTGCGGGTCAGGCAGAACGCACGTTGAACGTCTCACAAATCCTGCAACGTGCCCCGGCAATCCACATCTCAGATCTGCATCGCGGGGACGACGTCATGATCGTTGGCCAGGGTGCTCCCGGTTCCTCCATAATCGCCGCTACGCTGCTTGCAGGCGTCGAGCCTATTTTCGCGGCATCCGCGTCCGCCAGCCATAACCTGTTCTCCGCATCGTGGGATCTGGGCGGCCAGGGTGGAGATTCAGGCGGCCAGGGAGATTCCGGCGGAAGTTCAGGATCGCAAGGCGGCGGCCCGTCGAAGTAGCGAAGCCAATCTTGCGAAAGATTCAGGATCCGTTCTTCCGAATAAAAAAATTGGGAAGAACGGATCGTCCATTCCATCTACCTGTTTGCCAGACGTGGACAGGATCCAGGTTTGCTTGGTTCGTGACCGCGTGTTCTGCCGGCGCCGCTTCCGCACGCAGATAGCAGCCAGCACGAGCGATCTGCCTGTATCCGCAGGAGATAGTGCCTTAGCTCAGGGTGCTACTTCTGCAGAAATCCATCCTCCAGGACTGCCGTCGCGCTTGTGCCGCGCCGTTTGGACTCGTATCATCAAGCGAGGATCATGAAGGAAACTACCCCATATTCTGCGCCCGCCCCCCGCCTACGGGAAAAAGCTCGTTTGCTGTCTCCGTCTGAAATTGAACGCACCTTGGTACGTCTGGCGCATGAAGTCGTTGAAAAGAACAATGGAGCCGACGACTTGCTGCTGGTCGGGATTCAGCGGCGCGGCATCCCCCTGGCCAATCGACTGGCGAAGCTGATGGAAACCATCGAGAGTCAACCCATCGATGTGGGAACGCTCGACATCAGTTCCTATCGCGATGATCTTTCAACCCGTGGAGCGCGTCCCGCTGTCAATCCCGACGCGATTGGATTCGATGGCAGCGGACGGGATGTTCTGCTGGTGGATGATGTGCTGTACACGGGCCGCACCGTCCGCGCCGCACTCGATGCCCTTATCGATCATGGCCGTCCCAAACGCGTGCGACTGTTGGTGCTCATCGATCGCGGCCATCGAGAATTGCCGATTGAAGCGGCCTTTGTCGGCCGCAGGATCCAAACGACGGATCGCGAAGTGGTTCAAGTCAAGCTGGACGAGGTGGATGGCAGCGAGCAGGTGCTGCTGATGGAGCGAATCGACTAGACCGCTTTCCCTGCAGCTATGCGGTAACAGAATGCTGAACTGATTTCCGTATGCCAATTCGACAAAAGACTCCGGCAAAAAGAACGCCTCCCAAAAAGCACGCAGCCAGAACGACTGGCAACGGGGCCGGACGCAGCCATTCCGCTTTAAAAAAACATTCTCTTAAGCCGCAGGTAGCACCGGCCATTTCTCCCTGGAACACATTCCCTGTCCCGCAGATTCACGCGACAACCTCGGCTGGATTCATCCATCCGGGCTCAGCCATCTCCGTCTCTCATTTCACGCTGCAGGATATCGAGCAGATTCTGGCGGAGGCCTCCAAACTGGAAGCCATGCCGGTCTTTCTTCGAGACCAGCACTATGCCAAACGTCGTGTAGCCCTACTGTTTTATGAGTCAAGCACGCGTACGCGAACTTCGTTTGAGCTGGCTGCCAAATCTCTGGGCGTCGATACGGTCCTGGTGAGCGCTCTGTCTTCCAGCATCGAGAAAGGCGAATCGCTCAAAGATACGGGCATCACGTTGCGTTCTCTCGGCGCGGAATGCATCATTCTGCGACACCCAAACTCCGGCGCTCCCTATCTGCTGGCACGCACGACGGGCCTGCCCGTTCTGAATGCCGGCGACGGACGCCACGAACACCCCTCGCAGGCGCTGCTCGATTTGCGCACAATATTGGCCCATCTGCGGAAGAACAAGACAATCAGGGGAAAGCTTTCCATCAACGAGTGCGCGCTGCATGGAATTACAGTTACGATCGTCGGTGATATTCTCCACAGCCGCGTCGCCCGCTCCAATGCCCTGCTTTTACCCAGGCTGGGAGCCAGGGTCATCTTCTGCGGTCCGGAGATCCTGTTGCCGGAATATGCCGCACAAATTGGCCCCGGCGTGGAGATTGAGCGAAACTTTGAACGCGCGCTGAAGCAGTCCAATGTTGTGATGATGTTGCGCATTCAAAAAGAGCGGCTTTCCGGCCTGCAGCTTGACCTGGAACAGTATATGGAACAGTATCAGTTACATGCGGAGCGACTGGCCGCCTTTGCCCCCTCCGCCGTCGTGCTCCACCCTGGGCCGATGATTCGCGGGCTTGAAATTACCAGCGAAGTTGCGGACGGTCCGAATTCCGCGGTGCCGGAGCAGGTTTATCATGGTTCGATCATCCGCATGGCTTTGCTGACACGCGCGCTGGATGCAAAGCCCCACAAAAATCATCCATCGAGCAAGCACCCATGACTTCTGAGCAAGGGCCGATGACTTCTGAGCAAGCACCGATGACTTCAATTTTGATTCATGGCGGACATCTCGTCGATCCTTCCACCGGGAAAGATGAAAAGCGTGATCTATTGTTGCGCGACGGACGCGTAGCGGCACTGGACTCTCCCGGAAGCCTGGACGCTCTCGCGAAAAAAGAAAATGCGATCCTTGTGGATGCCTCTGGGCACATCGTGGCTCCCGGCCTGGTCGATATCCACGTACATTTGCGCGAGCCCGGTCAGGGCTACAAGGAAACCATTGCCAGCGGCACCCGCGCTGCGGCGGCCGGCGGATTTACCAGCGTTTGCGCCATGCCAAATACCACTCCAGTGAATGATTCCGTGGAGATTACGCGCTGGATGCAGTCTCCCGATCGCAATGCAGTGGTGCGGGTATTTCCCATTGCGGCGGCCACCCTTGGCAGCAAGGGCGAGGCGATCGCAGAATACAAAGCGTTGCGCGCCGCCGGAGCCGTGGCCGTCTCGGATGACGGGAAGCCAATCCTGGAAGATAACATCATGGCGGAGGCCCTGGCGCAGGCCGCCCGTGCCGGTCTGCCTGTCATTCAACACGCGGAAGACACGCGGCTCACACATGGCGCCAGCATGCATGCAGGCGCGCTTGCCTTCCGTCTGGGACTCCGCGGCATGCCGGCGGACGCAGAGAGCGGCATTGTGGAACGCGATATCGAACTGCTCGCTCGCCTGGGGAAAAGCGCATCTGGCAGCCAGGCTCATCTGCATGTCGCGCATCTCTCTACAGCGAAAGCGCTCGAAGCCGTCCGCCGCGCCAAACGCAGCGGCCTGCGTGTTACCTGCGAGGTGGCGCCGCATCATTTCGCACTGACAGAACAGGCCATCGGCGATTACAACACCGATGCCAAAATGAATCCTCCGCTTCGCAGCGATGAAGATCGCATGGCGCTGATCGGCGGATTGCTGGACGGGACTGTCGATGCAATCGCCACCGATCATGCTCCCCACGCATTGCACGAAAAAGAGCAGGAGTTTGAACGCGCTCCCAACGGAATTACCGGCCTCGAAACAGCGCTGGGACTGGCCTTGCTGGTGCTCTATCGCCAGAACCGTATGCCGCTCGCACGTGTCATCGCTTTGCTGAGCAGTCAACCGGCACAGGTATTGCATCTGAAGCAGCGGGGTTCGCTCGCCGTCGGCTCGTTCGCGGATGTGGTTTTGTTCCGAGCAGATAAGGACTGGCAATTCCGTGCCAGCGAATCCAAATCAAAATCGAAGAACACTCCCTTCGACGGCTGGAAATTGCCTGGCCCGATTCTGCTGACTATCAGCGAAGGCCGCATCGTCCACGATGCGCGCATTCCCGCAAAATAGCAAAAACCTTTTACAAGGATTCCGGCGATTTTGCCCAACACCGATCCAGTAAAATATTTTTAAAACTCGTATTGAATCATATCGGCGTGCGTTGAAAGGACGGATACGATTGGATACATTCATCCTATGGGTATGTGGAAATTCTCACTTCTGTTTCTTTTTTTTACTTTCCTCCTGCTCTGCGGCAATCTCTCCGCACAAACTTCCTGGACTTCGCGCTGGCTGGGAAACGTAACCAAAATACAAAGCATGCAGCCCCACTGGATCACGCCTGTCGTACTGGTAACGCCCCGGCTGGAACAGGAATTTCGCGCTGATTTCGTTCGTCAACTGCTTCCGGATCACGCCCACACATGGAATTACGACAACGGCAAGGGGCTCGAATTCATTCCGCAGTCGCACATCGAACTCCTGTTCAACCTTCCGCCCTATATTCGGCACAACCCCAACGGCGCAATGAATGGTTTCGGCGATGTCAGCTTTGTGATGAAATACCGCATCCTGTCCGCGAATGAGAAAAAAGGAAACTATATTCTTACCGCATTCTTCGGCGGCAACGTGACCACCGGAACCTTCAAGAATGGCGCGCGCAGTTCAGCTCTGACGCCAACGCTTGCAGGTGGCAAGGGATGGGGGCGATTCGATATCGAATCCACACTGGGAGGAACGTTGCCCGTCCAAAGTGTCGCCACGGTTGGCCGGTCCATCGTGTGGAATTCAGTGGCACAGGAACATGTAGGCCGCTACGTTTGGCCGGAGATTGAGGCCAATTCCACGTTCTACGAAGGTGGCGACAAGGATGGGAAAAAGCAGGTCTTCATCACGCCCGGACTGGTCGCGGGAAGATTCCCGATTCACAATCGCGTCGGATTAACGCTAGGTGTGGGGATGCAGATTGCGGCTACCCGCTACCACTCCTACAATCACGCGTTAATTTTCTCCGCGCGCCTTCCCTTTTAGGGGTTTAGTCCCACGGTGTACTGAGAGTAAAGTACCAAGAGTTGCCATCGGAAGGTTTGATGAGACAAGTACTACACGGGAGCGCCCGAAACCCTCTCCGATTCACTCTTGACCCCTTCCAGTGAGGGGAAGAATTGCTGTCGGTGGAGCGAATCAGTTCTCGATCGGGATTTCCGCCCGCTGTGGACCAGCACCTTTTCACGGCGCACAACACAGAAGGATTAGAAGTGGATGGGGACGCGCCA
>JBDTBI010000220.1:0-4450 GCA_039924215.1 Acidobacteriaceae bacterium | reverse complement strand
GCTACGGACTGCGCTGGGAAACGCAGAATGAAATCCAGGATAAAAGCGACTGGGCCCCGCGCGTGTATTTAGCCTATGCACTCGGTCACGGCAAGCACAAGCCCAAGACTGTGATTCGTGCCGGCTATGGATGGTTCTACGAGCGCTTCACGGTGCCCAACGGATCCTATGGAACTCCTTACATCATTTCAACCATCCATAACAACCTGCCGACCGTTCCGGGGCAGTTATCGAACCAGCAGATCTATACCGTCACCGACCCCACTGGTTATACAGAAACCAGCCCGGGAAATGCTGTGAAGCCCCCGAATCCAACATCTTCCAACTCCGCCCCCACGTACTCGACCCTCGATCCAAATTTCCGGTCGGCACTGGATATGCAAGCGGCGATCGGCATTGATCACCAGTTCGCAAAGAACATCACGGGGAACGTAACGTATCTCGACAGTCGCGGCATCCATCAGTACCTAACGAACAACATCACCGCACCATTTTTTGACGGCAAATCGAATATCTACCCGACTGCGCCTCTCACGCCGCCCGACACAAACAACAATCAATATCAGTCGGGAGGAGTCTATCGCGAGAATCAGGTGATTGCTACGATGAATGTCCGCTTGAAGAATCTCAGCCTCTTCACCAACTACACATTCACGAACGCCAAGGCCGACACTAATTCAGTTAGCCAGACTCCATTCAACGCCAGCGATCCAGGGCAGGATTATGGCCGCGCCCGGTTTGATCGTCGGAATCGCTTCATGCTTTTCGGAAATATCAATCTCCCCTATGCCATTTCCTTCGCTCCGTTTCTTGTCTACAACGGGGGAAACCCCTTTAACATCACGACCGGCAGCGATCTAACCGGCAACAACGCATTTAACTCACGGCCTACATACGCCACAAGTTGCTCCGAGACGGGCGCAGTGCAGACGCGTTACGGCTGCCTCAATCCGAATCCGGTCGGCACCAACGAAAAAATCATTCCCTACAATCTTGGAAACGGGCCGTCTAGTATCAGCTTGAATTTGCGAGTCGGAAAAACGATCGGCTTCGGCCCCAAACTGAAGTCCGGCGTCAACACCGGAGGCGGAGGCGATCACGGCGGCCGCCACGGCGGCGGTCTTCGTGGCGGACTCAGCGGAGGTGGCCAGAGCGGCCCTGGACGTTTGGATAAGGGCGTTCCACGCAAGTACAACCTGACGCTGTCCGCCTTCAGCACCAACGTACTCAATCATGAGAACCTGGGACAGCCCAACGGAATCTTGACATCTCCGCTCTTCGGAAAGTCTCAGTCCGTCGCGGGTGGCTTTTTCGGGGGCTACCGACAGATCTTCTTGAACGCCAGCGTCAGCTTCTAAGAGCGGATTTACAGACGCTACGGTGAAAATGTCGGTGTCGCCACAGCGATTGAATTCAGGCGTCCATCCCGGTCGCGTCTCTTGCGACTATACCGGTTCTCCTGCAGGTGTATAGCACGGAGAGGATGTATGCGCAGCCTTTCCTTAAAGAAAGCTGCACGAGATGGAATTCAGCAATCTACAGCATCAGGAGAACCGCTCTAGGGTGGGATGCGACCCCGATGAACCCGCGATCTGCTTCTTGAATATCTGGCCCAGCTAGGAATTTGTCTTTGTCGCTTCGGGTGGATGCTCGGGCAGCCGGACAATAAACTCTGTCTTGCCCGGCTCCGACTCGAAGCGAATGGTGCCGCCAAAATGCACTGTGACAATTTTGCGCGCGATGCTTAAGCCTAAACCGGTGCCCACTCCTTCAGCTTTGCTGGTAAAGAATTGCTTGAAAATCTGCGACCGATACTCCGGCTTGATGCCCTCGCCATCATCACACACACTGACGCAGATATCCGCCCCATCGACCCAGGTGCGAACCGTAATGTGTCCCTTCTGGGGTGCGGCATCAATCGCATTGTCCAGCAGATTCAGCCATACCTGATGCAGTCCCGTCGCCCCCCTCTGCAGCGGACGAACCTCCGTGCTGAATACCTTCAATACCTGAATCTCTTTCTGCCGTATCTTGTGCCCCAGAATCATCAAAGCGCTCTGCAGGCTCTTGTGGATGTCGATCGCCTGGCAGCAGATTGTATCGCTGTAGGAGTAATGCTTGACGGCCATCGTCAGTTCTGTGATCCGGGTGATGCTCTCCTCAATCGTTTCAAGCTGCTGCACGCTGGTCACCAACGCTTCCACCCATTGCAGCATCTCGCCAAACGCTTCCGGACGAAGCCCCAACCGCAGGCACTCCAGGCGCTTCGCCTTCAATCCCATCTCCGCCAGCGGAGGAGCCAGCTTCCAGGATTCCTCGACGCCCGCTTCCTCCAGCCATTGCGCCAAAGCTTCCTCGGCATCCGCCTGCTCCAGCGAGTTCACGGCCTCCATTTTGCGCGGCCGTAAAACATAGTCCTGCAGCTCGGTGATGCAACGCATTTCCTCTTCCTGCAGCCCCATGCGACAGCTCCGCAGGTTCAACTCCTGCAGTCGAGTCATGCTTTCGCGCAGTTGGACCGCTGCACGCTTGACAGCGCTGCCGGGGTTGTTCAGTTCGTGCATCAGGCCTGCCGACATGGTACCCAGAGCAGCCAGCTTCTCACGCTGCAACACCAGGTTCAGCAACCCTTGCTGGCGCGCCGCCATGTTGGCAAGAATGCCCCTCCTCACGCTCGGACATGCCGTCATCAGCTGCCAGAAGGAATCATCATGCAGGCGCAACAATCGGCTTGGCTCGATCATCGTACATTCGACGCGGCTGGTGCTGGCGCCAGCCAGCAGCGGCACTTCTCCAAATGTCTCGCAGCCGTGGTGGGTGGCCAGCGCACGGCGCGTGCCATCCGGCTCAACGAACTCCGCGGTCAGTCCCCCTTCCAGCAGGACCCAGAAGGAATGGTTTTTGGCGCCCTGTTCCAGCACGCGATC
The DNA here is from genome assembly GCA_039924215.1 of Acidobacteriaceae bacterium. Lineage (GTDB taxonomy): Bacteria > Acidobacteriota > Terriglobia > Terriglobales > Acidobacteriaceae > JAKAAZ01. Next base: position 1,523 of record JBDTBI010000220.1, on the reverse strand, counting down.
GCCGGCATCCGCTTCGATCAGTTCCGCCTGCTGAAAACACGCCACTCCCTGTTCCTCCAGGTTTGCAAACAGGGGGATGCAGCGAGCCGCTTCCAACAGAGATTTCTGTTCCCTGCCGTCAAGATCCGCAAATTTTCCTAAGTTCCTCATGGCTGTCGCCTAAGTTCCTCGTAGCTCTCGATGGAAGCGATTTCCCTTCAAAGAAACACCCAGTCGCATTCTAAAAATCTGCAAGGTACTGATGGACAAACTGAACCGCAATCGATCCTTGCCCCACTGCGGACGCAACTCGTTTCACGCTTCCAAATCGAACGTCGCCCGCCACAAAAATTCCGGGCACGCTTGTCTCCAATAAATAAGGAGTGCGATCCAGCGGCCATTGAAATTTTCCGGCCGATGATCTGGCCGATGATCCAGCCAATGATAGGTCCGGTCCCGAAAGCACAAACCCTTTGGCTTCCCGCAAAATCGCCGGTGGAAGCCAGTCCGTCTTCGGTTCGCCTCCAACAAAAATAAACAGCCCCGTCGCCGGCTCCTCCACATCACCCTGCGGCGTCCGCAATCGAACTTTCTCCAGATGCACCTCGCCGGATGCATCTACAACTTCCGTCTTCGTCCGCACTTCAATATGTGGAATGGCCTCGATCTGATCGATCAAATATCGAGACATCCCTTTCTCCAGAGATTCCGCTCGCACCAGCAATATCACCTTGTTGGAGTAGCGGGAAAAGTGCACGGCCGCCTGTCCTGCGGAATTGGCGCCGCCTACAATCATCACCGTTTCGTCTTTGCAGGAGATGGCTTCCGTCAACGCCGCACCATAATAGACACCTGCGCCCGTCAGTCGCTCCACCCCACCGCACTTCAGCTTGCGATAATCCACGCCCGTCGCAATCAGTACGGTATGACAGGCTACCTCATCGCCACCGTCTAATTGGATGAAGTGATATTGCCCTTCGGTGCGGATTCCTATCGCGCGTTTCGATAAAAACTCCGCCCCAAACCGCGTCGCCTGGATGGTCGCCCTGCGGGCCAGGTCTTCCCCTCTTAAACCCGCCGGAAATCCCAGATAATTCTCAATCCTGGAACTGCTTCCGGCCTGCCCGCCCGGTGCCGCCGGCTCGATCACCAACGTCTTCAGCCCCTCGGAAGCCCCATACACTGCCGCTGCCAGGCCCGCAGGTCCGGCGCCCACAATGACCAGATCATAAAAATCGTGCTCCGCCTGGATGCGCAGGCCCACCTTTTCCGCCAGCACGGAGATGGACGGCTCAACCAGCGACTCCCCGCCCGGAAACAGCACCACGGGCAGATGGGAGGAATCAAGATGGTACTCCGCCAGCAGTCGTGCGCTTTCGTTGCTCGCTGCAAGGTTGACTCCGTGATCCGGACTCGCTGTTAAGCCATCGGCTGCCGCTGGCGGCAGTGTGATGTGCAGGCCCGCATCCAGGCCTCCATCCAGCCCGGGGTCATGCCACTGATAGGGAATGTGATTGCGCGACAGAAATTCGCGGATCTCGTGC